>CAZIVG010000038.1:0-3430 GCA_964542595.1 uncultured Muribaculaceae bacterium
GACGCCAAATTTTCGGTTTTCTTAATTTCAACCTGTCCGCTTACAATACTCATATCGGTTTTATTCAACTGTAACTGACTTTGCAAGGTTTCTCGGCTGATCAACGTCTTTGCCCAAAAACTCTGCAATGTAGTATGCCAACAATTGTAGCGGCACAGAAGCAATTACCGGCGAAAGCAGTTCGTCAACCTGTGGTACTTTCAATATGTACTCAAAAACATCATCCAGATGCGGGTCTTCAGCAGACGTCAAGGCAATCATTCTGGCATTTCTGGCTTTTGCCTCTTCAGCATTTGAAAGGATTTTTTCATAAACAACACCACCCGGCATCAAAATCGCAAGTACAGGCATTGTCTCATCAAGCATCGCAATCGGACCATGCTTCAATTCACCTGCAGGATAACCTGTTGCATTTATATAACTGATTTCTTTAAGCTTCAAAGCACCTTCTAAAGCGGTCGGGAAGTTGATTCCGCGTGCGATGTAAATGAAGTTTTTGTTCGAAGAGAAGGCACGGGCGCACTTCATAACATCTTCCTTATGAGAAAGTACTGTTTCGATTTTTTGCGGAAGCGTCAACATCTCGTGTTTTAGAGATTTGATTTTTTCACAATCGAAAGATTCTTTGATTTCAGCAATATAAAGCGAGAACAAGTAAAGGGCTATCAACTGCGCGTTGAAAGACTTCGTCGCTGCAACGCTGACCTCTATACCCGCGTTAACAGGAATCAAACTGTGCGCTTCTCTTGCCATTATTGAATCAGGGCGGTTTGTGATAATCAAAACATGCGATCCGACAGCTTTCGCCTGTCTGATTGCCGTAATCGTATCAGACGTTTCACCTGATTGTGAAATCCCGATTACGAGAGTATTCGCGTCAGTAACAGTTTTTCTATAAATGTATTCACTTGAAGCTTCAACATCCACAGGGATATTTGTGAAGGTCTCAAGGATATATTTAGCAACCATTGCAGCATGCAATGATGTTCCGCATGCAATGATTTCAATTCTTTTTAGGTTTTTAATTTCTTCTTTTGTCAACTTAACTTCATCAAGAACAATCGGCTTGTTGATATCGGGAAGTTTTCCTGAAAGAACGTTTCTGATAACATCAGGCTGTTCATGGATCTCTTTCAACATAAAATGTTTGTAACCCATTTTACTCAATGCAACCGGCTCCCAAGGAAGAATTTCGTCTTTTTTCTCAAGCTGTTTACCTTCAACGTCAGTGATTAAAACACTTGAAGGAGTCAAAACAGCAACCTCATCATCATCGAGGTAAATAACTCGTTTTGTGTATTGAATAATCGCCGGAGAATCACTCGCAAGATAGTTTTCGCCTTCACCGAGCGCGACAATCAACGGCGCATTTTTTCTTGTTCCGATTAACAAATTAGGCTCGTCTTGGTGCATAACACAAAGGGCATAAGCGCCTTTGAGTTTTTTAACAGCCGCTCTGACTGCTTTTGCGAGACTGTTCACTTTCGCATATTCCTGAGCAATCAAGTGAGCAACGACTTCTGTATCTGTTTCAGATTTGAAATCACAGCCGTCTTTAATAAGCTGTTCTTTAAGTTCTTTATAGTTTTCGATAATACCGTTGTGAACGATTACGAGTTTTCCGCAGTTACAAGTGTGCGGGTGAGCGTTTATCGTATTAGGAAGCCCGTGAGTCGCCCATCTGATATGCCCGATACCTGCTGTTGTGTCAGTGATTGCGCTTTTGTGGACCTCAATCAAGTCTTTAAGGTTTTGGAGTTTTCCTTCCGCTTTGTAAACCTTGATTTTTGCTTCCGAATTCACAGCAACACCTGCTGAATCATAGCCTCTGTATTCGAGTTTGCTCAAGCCGCTGAGCAAAATGTCAACGACAGATTTAGAACCTACGTAACCTACTATTCCACACATATTATCTATTCCTCAATTTGTCTCTTTTACCAATTAATTATTATAAGATTCTATTTCAAAAAACTTGTTTTGGAAAGAGTATGCAAATTAATATTTTATAAAGATTAATCTTTTGAATTTCTCTCGACGCCGATTTCCTCGAGCGTTCTGATAAAGTTCTCTGCAGCAGCTTTTTGGATCTCGGGAGGAACAACCCTCAAAAGTTCAACTGTCTTAGAAATAACCGGATCTTTGTCATACCAACGGCTTCCGTTGATTGGCTTAACCATTTCGTAAAACTTGTCAATCGTTTCTTTGGATACTTTTTCTTCAATTTTAGCCAAAAAAACTTCCGCCTGAGCTTTCAATTCATCTTGATAATTCTTTAAAAGCTCAACCACTTCCATCAAAACAGGATCATGATCGTACCATCTTTTATATTGTGGCATTGACGTTTCCTTTTACTTCAACGCTGTCACTCTCATCATTGTATCTTACTATGCTTGCCCCCAAATTGGCAAATTTTGTTTCAAAAAGTTCATAACCTCTGTCAATGTGGTGAAGCGCTTCAATCTCGCTGTCGCCTTGTGCCATCAAAGAAGCAATAATTAATGAAGCTCCTGCGCGAAGGTCACTAGCCTTAACATTAGCCCCGTTAAGAGAATTAACGCCGCGAATAAGGGCATGGTTTCTTTCCTGGTGGATATCCGCACCCATTCTGCGAAGTTCCGGGACCTGCATAAATCTGTTTTCATACAAACTTTCTGTGATAATGCTTACTCCATCCGCAGTGGTAAGCATTGCCATCGCCAAAGACTGCAAATCTGTCGGAAACCCGGGATAAGGCTGGGTGACAACGTTTACAGAGTTCAATCTTTGATTGCAGCTGACTTCAAGAACGGTAGGCTCTAACAGTTTAATGTTTGCACCCATTTTAATGAGTTTTGAGTTATAAAACGTCAAATGAGAAGGCAAAACGTTTTTGATAATCCCTTTACCTTTAGTGGCAATGATTGCCGCCATGTAAGTCCCTGCTTCGATTCTGTCCGGAATAGTCGTGTATTCAATAGGGTGAAGGTCGTCTTGTTCAACACCATTGATAACGATTTCAGAAGTGCCTGCACCTGAAACATCAGCACCCATAGCGTTTAAGAAGTTTGCCAAATCAACAATTTCAGGTTCTTGTGCTGCGTTTTGGATTCTTGTTGCACCTTTTGCAAGGACAGCCGCGAGCATAAGATTTTCAGTCGCGCCAACAGAAGGAATATCTAAATAAATATCCGCACCCTGCAAGTGTTGTGCTTTTGCGTGGACATATCCATTTTCGATTTTTATTTCTGCACCGAGAGCCTCGAGTCCTTTAATGTGGAAATCCACTCTTCTCTCGCCGATTGCACAGCCACCGGGGAGTGCTACGATAGCTTCCTTACATCTTGAAACGAGTGCGCCGAGAACGATAAACGACGCTCTCATTTTGCTAACCATTTCATAAGAAGCTGTAATACTTGAGATGTCAGAAGCGTCGAGAGAGACCGTCTTTGAC
>CAZIVG010000038.1:3440-12252 GCA_964542595.1 uncultured Muribaculaceae bacterium
ATAATTTGAACATCTGTCAATTCGGGGACATTGTGGATAACACTTTCACCTTTTGCAAGAATGGCTGCCGCCATCAATTTCAAAACCGCATTTTTTGCACCACTAATGGAAACTTCACCTTTTAGGGTATTTCCGCCTGTTATTTTAAGTTTACCAGCCAATGTTATCCTCCGAGATTATCTCTTCTTTAATCATAATATAACCAATATTTTTTGTCTCAAATAATTCAAATAATGTAAATTATATTACGATTTCATCGAAATTCTTCCTATTTTCTGAAGTTGTATGTTTTTCAAGTTCCAATCGTAATGAGGCAGCTCCTCACCAGGCTTTGTCTCAGGCATCGATTGAGGCTTGGATTGATTCTTTGAAGGCGCCTGTTTGTTGACGGCCGGAGTTGTTTTGCCCGAAGTCGCGGGCTTGTTCATAATGGGTTTTACGACATCATTTTTTGGAGCCTCTTCTTTTTTAACGTCTGAAGTCTTTGGTTGAATGTCAACAGCAGGTTTGATGTTTTCGTCTTTCGGCTCTTCTTTTGGAGCAGGAAGAGTATTCGAAACATCATCAATATTGTTTCTTATAGAATCAAAAAGCCTCTCTTCCTTCTTGGGAGAAGTTTCCTGTTTTTTCATATAACGCACATTTTCAATATTTTGCTGTTGTCTGATTTCTTTTTCTCTTTTGCGTTGTTCCATTTCACTTTGTTTTTTCGTTTTGAATTCTTCAAAGTTTCCTTTCACGACTTCTCCGTTTACTGTCGGATAATAAATCTTCGTACCTTCATTCAAGAATCGGTATTTCATTTCAACAGATTTCGGCTTTTGAGGAGGCACAATCCAAGGGTTAACTTTTTTGTCAACCACAGCTGTAACATATTCGGAAACATTTTTGGAGTATTTTTTGATTTTTGACAACTGCGCATAACTCGGCGAAAACTGCACAAGCCCCAGATCATAATTGTCGGCTTTTATGTCTCTCAAATACAAATCTTGCC
Source organism: uncultured Muribaculaceae bacterium (assembly GCA_964542595.1). Classification (GTDB taxonomy): domain Bacteria; phylum Cyanobacteriota; class Vampirovibrionia; order Gastranaerophilales; family Gastranaerophilaceae; genus Limenecus. The sequence continues at coordinate 4,435 of CAZIVG010000038.1, forward strand.
AAACAATCGAATAACTTTTTGTATCAATCAAGGTAACAAGGGTAGTCAATTTGTATGTCGGGACAACCGGGTCTGAACCGGCTATTGTCAATTTGTTCCACCATGTTTCTTTCAGGAATTGGCTTTGAACGTCAAGGCCGCTCGTAACCATAATTACATAATCCGCATTCAAATCTTTTATGACTCTTTTCAAGTTCACAAAGTCGATATTGTAGTTGTACTTGTATTCCTTAAAAAAGGTTAAGTAATACAATGGTATATTTTTCTGAGTAATTTTTGACATGTTTTCACCCAACAAAGGTGCATTGATTCGCCCTGTTTTGTTTAGTTCGTTAATCAAATCAGTTGCGATTATGTCCGCAGAAGCGCCGCAAACAATATAAGTCGTGCCGTTCCGATGACCGGTATCGCTCAAAACTGCGACAACAGGTACCTTTTGAACCGTCGCAAAAGTCTCTTGTGAAGCACATAAGAAGAGTAAAGCCAAAAATCCGAATACTAAAAATCTTTTCATATTATCCCAAATCATACTTATCCCCATTATTTTAGTATCATTATCCGTCATTTATTTATGATTTTATATCCCTTAAATATAGTATTTTTGAGTGTTTTTTCTTTAATTTAATTAATAAGTGTAGTAATATAATAAGAACAGAAAAATGGTAATCGGATATGCTGACTATGTTAAATAATAATGAACTATTAAACCTTGCAAAAAACGCTTGTGAAAACGCCTATGCACCCTACTCAAAATTCTACGTCGGGGCTTGTGCGCTTTATGACAGCGGAAACTACTATCTCGGCAGCAATGTCGAAAACGCAAGTTACGGCCTTTCTCTCTGTGCCGAAAGAAACGCAATTTCAAACGCAATCGTTTCAGGCGAAAAAGGGAAACTTATAAAAATTGCCGTTTACAGCAAAAATCAAACAAACTGTATGCCTTGCGGCGCTTGCAGACAATGGATGGCCGAATTTAAAAACAACAAGGAAATGCAAATCATCCTCGAAAGTGAAGATTCAAAATGTGCTGTTTTCACAATCGAAGAACTCTTGCCATTTGGCTTTGAATTATAGGTTGTACTCCTCATAATCCCACATATAAATCTGTCCGCAATAGCGACAAACGGCATGTTGGTTCATAAATCCCAAATCAGGAATAAAAGTGTAGCCATCAACGGTGATTACAATGTCATTGTTGGCGTTGTATTCTTGCTTATAATTTTTGCCGCCCTTGTATCCAGGTGCAAACATAAGTTCAAATTTATCTGTTGATTTACAGTTTTTACAAACAAACACTACTCTTCTTCGTCCTTTATTCTTCTTGTTTTGGGACCTGATTTTGCTCTTGAAACAAGCTTTTCTGCTGCAATTTTGCCTGCATAATTTTTCTTGTGGATTTCTTTAAAAAGACCGGTACAGCACAAACATCTGAAAGGCAGCGTAAACCCTGTTACAATAAAAGATACAACGCCAAGAGTCAATGCTTTTGAAATGTCATAACTTTTCAATTCCACAGGAAAATGGAAAGCACTTAACATAGAATTCAGGTCGTTCAAAGGTAAAAGCTTTATATACTGCTCAACAGGATAAGAGAAAAACCCGAGAATGTTACCTTTCTCCGCTCCCCAGCAAATCAAACCGGGCAACAGCCAATACGTCGCGACGCCAAGAAGAATCAAAAGCAAGGCTGTTTTTAAGAAATTAAACTTCACCAAATCAGCACTCGTTTTGATTGCACTGAAAGCACTTTTCTCTTCTTCAAGAGCAAAAACCTGAAAACTCAACGACAAATAAACAAAAACTATCACGAGCAATCCCCAAAGAATCGGGATAGACAAAATGAAATAAATTATGGTCAAAAGAAGTAAAAACAGAATGTACGAACCTGCTCTTCTTTTTATCAATTCAGCGTGCATGCCTGTATCATCAAGACTTCCTCCCTCAAGCAAATTGCTGGCCATGGAGTTGAGCGCAACCATCGCAATCAGGTAATCCCAAAACGCCTTACAAAAAATAAAAAATCCAGGAAGCGTTAAAAGAATCAAAACCAAAAACACGAGAGGAATGTTGTCAAAAACCGGACTCTTAGTCGTAAATGCCGAAATGTGAATCGTGAAAAGATATGAAGCGAAGAAAATCAAAGAAATCCCAACGATTTGACCCAAAATAGGAAACGCTATATATTTAAAAAACTTTTCGAAGTTCAAAAAATAAAGCTTTGTTGAATTTAAAAATATCTTCCCTACGCTTTTTAAAGCAGAATCTGTCTTTGCCACTCTGGATTTCCTAACCAACTCTTATTTTCATTTTTATATTAACATGTAATTATGAACACGCAAAACACAAATCACAACGCAACGGTCTTTGAACTTTTAAAATCTTTCACACAAAAAGATTTTGAAACTGACGTAAACTTGCACATCCACTCGAACTTTTCTGACGGAAAATTGTCACCGGAAGAAATTTTGGAGGATGCAAAAAACAAAGGCTACAGACTCATTGCAATCTGTGACCACAACACAGTTGACGCGTACAAAAGAACTGTTGTTCAAGAATGTGAAAATGTCTTGAGCGCAATCGAGTTTGACTGCTGGCACCGCGGTGTTTTGGTTCATATTTTGGGATATGGAATTGATATCAATAACGAAGAATTATTGAGCCTGTGCGCAAAAAATAAAAAAGAAACCGAAGCCGACCTTGTAAGACTGTTCAACTCGCGAAAACCGAAAGTTGTCATTGAAGCCATCCACAATGCAGGTGGAGTCGCTGTTTTGGCACATCCGGCATGCTGCTGGACGCTATGTTTGGATTGTTTTGTAAAAAGCCTCGTATCACTGGGACTCGACGGGCTGGAAGTGTTTTACCCTTATCGAAGACATCGTGGAATAATTAAATTCCACAGCGCAAATAAAGTAAGAAAAATTGCAGAAAAATACAATCTGATTATGACAGGAGGCTCAGATTCTCATGGTGAAATTGAGTCAATCGTCTGACTCAGATCCGGAATAACAACAGTAAACTCAGTACCTTTGCCTGATTCAGACTCAAAAGTTATTTGTCCGTGATGTTTTTCAATAATCTTTTTAGAAATCGCCAACCCCAACCCCGTGCCGATTCCGACTTTTTTCGTCGTCGTACCTGCAATAAAAAGCCTGTCTTTAATACTCTCGTCAATACCTGAACCTGTGTCTTTAATTTTAACAACGAGGTTGTGATTCTCAAAATTGGTTTTGATGGTGATTTTCCCACCCTCGGGCATGCTGTGACACGCATTTATCAGGAGATTCATAAAGACCTGATTGAGCATGTTCGGGTAGCATTTTATGTTCGGGATATTTGAATACACTTTTTCAATCTCAATTTTGCCCTTTGTCTCGTGTTTTATCAACTCAAGGGTCAAGTCCAACTCCCCGTTTATATCCGCAAATTGCAGATCTGATTCATCAAGACGGACAAACTTTTTCAAACTCTGAACAATCTGGCTGATACGTTTTATGGCTTCTTTGTCGATTTTATTGATATCTTTAATCGCATCAAAAAACTGCTCAAAGTGATCTTTGTCCTCAGACATTTTCTCCAGAAACTTCGCAGACATACCGTTGTTTGCGTTTATCGCAGCCAAAGGAGTGTTGATTTCGTGGGCAACCCCCGCGACCAATTGCCCCAAAGATGCCAATTTTTCTGAATTTATCAGCTGCAACTGTGTTTCTTTCAATTCTTCCAGTGTCTTTTCAAGTTCTTCATTTTTCTGATTCACCTGCGCAAAAAGTGACGCCTGAACAACCGCCGAAGCAAGTTGTGTCGCAATCGACTGTAATACATCATTTTGTGACTCATCTATGTATTTTTGGCTCGTATAAATTATCAAAATCCCGAGAATTTCATGTAACTTGTAAACAGGTACAACAATCCTTGTCACAGGAGCAGGATAGGTGATTTTGCTATTTAAGTAATCTTTTATTCTTGAAGAGACTTTGATTTTTTTAGCATGAATATTCTTTTTTGTCTCCTGCGAAAACTCAGGAATCTCGCCAATCACATCTTTGTAATCTATAGGATAAACATGTTCAATCAAAAAATCATTGTCATCAAACGAAGCATAATAAACCTTTATCGCACCAAAAAGATTGCAAAGTTCTTTCAGTGCTGACTCGAAGATTTTGTTGATATCCATGGACTCTCTTATAACATTAGAAACCCTGTTCATCAAAGCGAGTTTAACAGTTTGGGTCTGAGCTTTTTGCTGCAAATCAGCATACTTTTTATTTTCTTCAACCAGGCTCAAATATTGCTGTCTGATAAAAGAATATTTCTTCTCAGATTCTTCAAACAAAAGGTCATTGGTTATATTTTTGAATGCAATGACTTTGTATTCTGATGAATAAAAAGCGGTTATTGAATAAAAAACAGAATTTTCTTTTGACTGAAAAACAGCATTAGCAGTGAAACTTTCGCTCGAGTCGATGGCAAAATTGATAGGGTTTGCGCTCAAAAGGTTTTCCGAGTCCAAAATACAAATGTCAAAGTTGAAATAGTTTGAAAATTTCTCCAAGTTTTTCACATTACCAAAGCTTCTGAGAAAGCTATGGTTGAGAAAAACAATCCTTCGACTGCCGTCTAAAACCATCACAGCAGTAGCGAAATTATTGTATAAACTAAAATCGGTACTCAACATAAAGACATTTTAGCATTTTATTGAAGAATTATAAAATGTATTACGTAAGAAACAATCACACCGACAATCGCGCCTACAACAACTTCTAAAGGAGTGTGACCCAATAGTTCTTTCAATTTCTCACCCGCAACAGAAGGACGATGTGCGTAAAACTCTTCTACAACTCTGTTCATAGTAGCTGCGATTTTCCCTGCAGAACGTCTTATTCCAGCAGCGTCATACATTACAACAGAGGCATAACCCAACGCCAACGCGAACATTACAGAATTCATACCTTCGATATATCCTACAGTAAAAGAAAGAGCGATTACCCCTGCACTGTGAGAACTGGGCATTCCGCCTGTTGTTGTAAAAATCTTGAAGTTTATTTTTCGATGCGCAATCAAAAAGTAAACAACTTTTAATACCTGTGCAATAAACGCTGCAAAAAACGCGTTTCCTAAAACTTCAACCCCTGTGCCGATTTGGTACATTATTTTCTTACCCTTTCATTAATACTGTTTGCGATAGCCATTAGAACATCAGATTCAATTCCGTTCTTTTTTAATATATCACAAGCCTGAGTGCAAAGTGAATCTAATTCTTTTTTTGATTCCTCAAGCCCGTAAAGACTAACATAAGTAACCTTCCCTGCAGTTTCATCTTTTCCGGGAGTTTTCCCCAATTCTTCCAAAGTCTCTGTAACGTCGAGAATGTCATCCATAATCTGAAACGCGAGCCCCAATTTTTCGGCATAACCTGTGACGGCAGCCAACTGTTCTTCGTCCGCCCCGCCGAGAATCGCACCTGCTCTCAAAGAGAGTTTAAACAACGCACCTGTTTTGTTATCGTGGATATAAGTTAATGTTTCTTTAGAAACTTCTTGTCCCTCAGACTCAATATCCACAACCTGCCCACCGATAAGTTTTGTGGCACCCGCGCTCACGAGATATTCTTCCATCACCCTGAATAGTGTTTCCTGGGAAACTGTTTTCGGAGTTTTTTGAAGAATAATTTGAGGTGCAAAAGAAAGCAAAGCATCACCCGCAAGCACAGCCATCGCTTCACCATAAACCTTGTGATTCGTAAGCCTTCCTCGTCTGTAATCGTCATTGTCCATACAAGGTAAATCATCATGAATCAGGCTTTGAGAATGAAGCATTTCAATCGCACATGCCGTTGCCAGAGCAGGCTCGTAACTTCCGCAAAGCATTGAACAAGCTTCCAACGCAAGGACGGGCCTCAATCTTTTCCCACCGGCCAAAACCGAATATCTCATCGACTCCCAGATTTTTTCAGGGAATTGGACAGGCATGAACTTGTCCAAATTTTCTTCTATAATTTTCTTATAATTATCCAGTTTTGCTTTTATTTCTTCTCTCATTTAAAGTTCCTTATTTATATCTTGATTGCTTTTTCTGCGCGAGATTTGTCTTTTTTTGCTGCTGATTTTTGTAACCTGTTTATTGTGTACGAATTTTGCGCTCGTTTCAGTCTTTTTACCGCTGTATGTAACTTGTTTTTTATACTCTTTTGCTTCTTTTATAAATTGAAGATAACTTTCATATCTTGAAGGCGCAATATTCTCGAGGTTCGCCAAAACATGACACCCGACTTCTGTCTCATGCAAACAATCAGAAAACTTGCAGCCGTCTTCAAGCGGTGCAATCTCTTTAAACAATGCTCCAACCTGTGCCGGCAGCAAAAAGTCAAACTTCAACTGGCTAAATCCCGGAGTATCAACGATTTTCGAGCTTTCTTCAAGAGCAATAATCTCGCAATGTCTGGTTGTGTGGGTTCCGCGTTCGGTTTTTTCAGAAACCTGTTTTGTTTTTATGTTTAAATCGGGACGAATGGCGTTTATCAACGAGGATTTTCCAACGCCTGAAGAACCGCAAAGGACAGTAATTTTATCTTTCAAAAGTTCTTTAAATTCTTCAATTCCGTTTTTTTCAAGCGCAGAAGTAAAAATTATTTCATATTCGAGAGGTTCATAAATTGACTTTATGTTTGCGATAATATCTTCTTCGCCCTCGAGGTCATTTTTGTTGAAGCACAACACGGGACGGAGATTGTAATATTCACAAAAACAAAGATATCGATTAAGCTGTTCAAAATCCAAGTCAGGTTCTTTTATCGCGGAAACAATAATGACCTGATTTATGTTCGCAACTTTCGGGCGAGGGATGAAACTCTCTCTTTTCAATACCTTTGAAATAAAAGCCTGCTTTGAATCTGAGTTGACTTGTTCAAGTTCAACAAAATCACCCACAACGATCTGTTCTTTTTGCTTTTTCAAAACCTCTCTGATTTTGCACTCGAAAACGCCGTTTTCAGTGTTTGCGTAGTAAAAATCAGAATGTATTTTAAGAATTTGTCCCTTCATTCAATTCATTATATCTTAATCAGCAAAATTGGGCGAGCGAAAATAAAAATCACAACCACTTCATGCACACAAAATATTTTGATGATAAAATGTTTATCAAAGAATGATAATAAAAAAAAGGAATTAAGAATGTTAGAAACAAACAATTCACTTAATACAATCAGAAACACAAGAATCCAAAAACTCACAGAACTCGCGGACAAAGGTATAAACCCTTATCCTTATTCATACGAAAAAAATGCCTCAGCAAAAATGCTTCACGAAAAATATGAATCACTGCAGCCCGGCGAAGAAACCCAAGACGAGTATTTCGTAGCGGGCAGAATCATGGCGATGAGAAACAGCGGAATGTTTATCGACCTGATGGACGATTCAGGAAAAATCCAAATCTTCTGCCACAAAGAAAATATGGATGAAGAAAAAGTAAAATCACTGAAACTCGTTGACATTGGCGACATCGCAGGTTTCCAAGGCACAATCAGAAGAACCCCAAGAGGTGAACTTTCAATCAAAGTGACTGATTACAAATTGCTTTCAAAATCGCTCTTGCCGCTTCCTGAAAAATTCCACGGCCTGACTGACGTAGAAACACGTTACAGACAAAGATACGTCGATATGATTATGAACGAAGACGTACGCGAAACTTTCAAAAAAAGAAGCTTGATTGTACAAAAAATCAGAGAATATCTGGTTAATCAAGGATTCTTGGAAGTTGAAACTCCGATGATGCACACTATTGCAGGCGGAGCTTCTGCAAGACCTTTCCTCACTCATCACA
>CAZIVG010000039.1:0-11878 GCA_964542595.1 uncultured Muribaculaceae bacterium
GAGTGTTTGCGAGTAATTCATAAGTCGTTTTCTTGAATTTGTTGTGATAACCTTTTGTGTTTGCAATTGAAAAGCCCGTGAGTGCGACCATCGGTTTTTCAAGGACTTTCAGTTCGGGTAGGTCGGCGATGCTGTTGAATACTCTTGAGGCGGTTTTTTGTGTGCCTTCGTTTATATTAAAGTTTTTAAATACGTCTTTTTTCGGCTGTTCTAAAGGTTTTACGGCTATTGCGGCATCTTGTGCAGAGGCTTCGTTTTTGGGGATTTCTTTTGGAGGCGGGTTCAGAAACGGCTTGTTTAAAATATATTTGTGCATGAGTTCGTTAGTGTAAATCGCTCCCAAAATCCCCGCAAGTGTGTTGATTACCCCGCCAATGCACTGTTTGACCACGTGCTCGGTTTTTTCCAAAGATGAGTAAACGACTTTTTGAGTTCCGTTTAGAAAGTCGCGGGCTTTGATTGCTTTTGTTTCAAGCCTGGTTTTGTAAAAATTTGTGGTTTTAAACTTGTTTTTAAGCTTTTCAACGAAGTTTGCACCGTGTTTGATTATCTTTGTGTTGCAAAACCATTTCGTGGGCTTGCTTATCAGAACAAACGCGCCTGTTGAGCCTGCGAGGATTGCAATGTCTTTCAGAAGCGCCCTGTTTTTCTTTTCTGGCGGAGCGTTGCGGTAGTCTTTGCAAGTTTTATACGCGCCCACGCCGATGAACGCCGCTGCCCCTGCGGTTTTTGGGTCAGTTATGAAATTCAAGGTTTTTTTTACACTTACGTTCATTGCTTTTTCGCACTTTGCTGTAGGCACACAGGCCCATTCATATTAAACCGCTGAAACAAATTAATTGCCAGTGCGGCGGTCTTGTGTAAAGAAATGTAACAGTATATACTCAACTCTGCAATTTTTGCTTTTGTATATACTTTATATATATGTAAGACAAATCAAACAAAACAAAATCAAAACATTAAATAAACACTAACCTACCTAACTTCCTAACCTTCCCTTCCTATTAAAAGTATTGCTCTAATCGAAAGAATAGAGCTTTTTTTTTGCGTAAATTTACAAGACTTACGAACCTTGCAGTCGACTAAAGTCAAAACAGCGTTTGACGAATATCATTTCCCTCTAAGACTGAATAAACAAGGTGCTCAACTCGTTAGCAACATCGTTCATCGTCAAGCTGCGGCCGTCGATGTCAAAAAGTATATCATCACCCTGTATCTGCATTTTTGACAGACTCGAAAGCTTCGGAAGGCCTTTTTTAATCTTTGGCGCTTCGTTGAGATTCAGACTCGGGAGGTTCGGGTCGTTGTTAGAAAAGAAATTTGCAGACATTTTTGTTCCCTTTATGACAATAACTTCACATGTTAGTTTACGGAACTTCACTTGCTAAACTTTAATTATTTTGAGAGAAATGTCACATTTTGTTAAGCTTTGTTAAAGCATAACCGAGAAATTATATGAATTCGGCAAGAATAATGTTCGAGAGCAAAAAGCCTTCGTTCGAGAACCTGTAACCGTTTTCGGTTTTAATCAGATGTCCGCTTTGTGTGTATTTTCGAATCGGTTCGGCGTAAAACGTTTCAAAATTAATCGAAAATTTCTCGTTAATCTCTGAGACATCCAGTCCGCAGCCTTTTCGCAAACCCAAAAATATCGTTTCCTCGAGGCGTTCTTGCTTGTTTAGTGCCTGCAGAAACTCTTTTTGGTCGAACTTTTTGTGATAAGTTTCAAGGTCACAATAGTTCGAATAGCGCACCCCGCCGATGTATCCGTGTGCTGCAGCCCCGAATCCGTAGTATTCGCAGTCATCCCAGTAATTCAGGTTGTGACGTGATTCAAAGCCGGGTTTCGCAAAATTGCTGATTTCGTAATGCAAAAACCCTTGTGATTCAAGAATCTCGGCCGCCTCAAGGTAGCAATCAGCCTGAATGTCCTCGTCGGGGATTTCTTTTGCGGCAAGTTCTTTGTTTTGGGAATATTTTTCGTGGAATTTTGTGCCTTCTTCAATCTTTAGCCCGTAAAGAGAAACGTGCGTAATCCCCAATTCCAGTGCGGTTTTTAAGTCTTTTATAAAACCTTCTTTTGTCTGGGTTGGGAGTCCGTAAATCAAGTCGATACTGATGTTTTTGAACCCTGCCTTTTTTGCCGCCAAAACAGCCTGTGCAGCAGTTTTGGAGTCGTGGATTCGTCCGATTTTCTTCAGAATTTCGTCGTCAAAGCTTTGAACGCCGATTGATATCCTGTTTATCCCCGTCAGTCTTAGGTTTTCAAGGTATTCAACGTTCACGGTTTCGGGGTTTATTTCGAAAGTTATTTCTGCACCGTTTTCAAAAGCAAACGGCTGAATGATTCTCAAAACTTGTGAAATATCCAGCAAAGAAGGCGTCCCCCCACCGATGTAAAGCGTTTTCAGCGGTTCATCTTTGTAGTAGTTGTCAATGTCGTTCAAAAGGCTTTGGGTGTACTTTTCGAGCGTTTCGTCTGCTTGTGATTTTTCACAAACTTGCGATACGAATGAGCAATAGCCGCATTTTGAGCGGCAAAACGGTATGTGAATGTAAGCGCTTGTTGTCATTTGTCCAGTTTAGCCCAAAATCCTATCGCGGGCAATGATTTTAGCCAAGTCTTAAAAATCCTTTCCGATTGGTTGGGTTTTGGTCAAGTCTTAAAAATCCTTTTTTCTCACTCGGTTCACTATCGTGTCACAGGTTTCGGAAAAAAGATTGTTTAAGTCTTGACCCAGGCCGATCCAAAATTAAAGTTTCGGAAATTTTTGCCGATAAAACCTTTATAAATATTACGAATTCGGAGAGAAAACATGCTTTTTAAACGCAAATGTAAAGTCACATTCATTGCCCATGGGGCAACGATTTACACGGATGAAAACAGAATTTGTGACAAAGAATCCCACCCTCCGCTCAATGAAATCGGGCAAGAAGAGGCGGAAAACATTGCAAAATGGGTAGCACTCCGCTCGCCGAAAGTCGACAAAATCTATACGGGCGCGGCTTTGAGTTGCATTCAGACTGCGCAGTTTATTTCGAAAGAATATCAGACTGATTTCGAAATCCTACCCCAATTGAAAAATCAAGAATTTGGGATTTGGAAAGGCATGAACTATGACGAGATCGAACAGCGTTATCCTGAAATGCTGAAAAAATATCACGAATTGCCGTCAAGCTATTCGCCTGATGGGGGCGAAACTCTTCTCGAATTTGGGGATAGGGTGAAAAATACGATGAACGAAATCATCGAAGCGAACCAGTCAAAACGAATTGTCATCGTTACGCATTCAAATTTTGTCCGTGCCGCAATCAGAACTGCGCTCGATATCCCGCCCGAAAACCAAAACCGAGTGTTCATACCGACCGGCTCTGCTACACAAATAAAGTATTACAAAGGGTGGAATATCCTTATGTACAGCGGGCATGTGCCGCTTTTGAATTATCCACTGTAACTGATTGAGGGCAATCATCTTTTAGAAAGCGGAATATCGCCTATTTTGCGACCCTTCCCCACCAGCGGACTTCGCCGATTACAGCAAAATCGAACTCGGGATTTTTTGACAAATCGATTTCAAAATTTCTGTATTTTTCGTTGTCCGAGACGACCCTGACGATGTGCGGAGGGATTTTTTGGAGTCGTTTTGCGTAAAGCTGGCCTTCGATTCTGACGCAATAAATCTTTCCGTCGTAAATATCTCGTCTGGAATGGTCGATGAGCAGGCTGTCTCCGCCTTCGATTGTGGGCAGCATGCTGTCGCCTTGAGCGAAAATGATTTCGGTGCAGCCGGGTATGATGTCGAGATCATCAGCGAGTTTACGGCTGATTGTGTAGCTTGCGGTTTGTTCTTCGTTGATGACATTCACTCCATAACCCATGCTGGCGGAAACCCCTCCCAATACCGGGATTGAGAGGCAATCGTTTTGGTTTGTGTTAATCAAGCTTGTCGATTGCAAGCTTGCAGGGCTGGGGGCTGCAAGTTTGACGTTAAAATAGTTTTGAAGTTTTTCGAGTTGTTGTTCAGAGAGGTCTTTTTCTTTTATTTGATTGGCATATTGGCGAGTAACGTCAAGTGCTGCCGCGACATCTGTATAGCTGACTTTTTTCCGTAAAAGAACTGTCAGTTCTTCAATAATTGTGTTTAATTTCATCTAATGACCTTTTTATAATAAATCTTTACTTGACAATCGCAAGGTTGAATCTTATACTGTGTAAAGTGAACTGTTTACATTTTAGCACATAAATTGTAAAAGTGGGAGTTTTTAACATAAAAATTAACGCTCTGTAAAGAGCAGGGAGTATCGAATATGGAGGAAAAAGAATATGCAATTGACGAGATTTCACAAATTCTTGGACGTTCTGAGGAAGAAATACTTTCCTCGGTACGCACCGGTTTACTTGACGTGCGCAAAGCAAATGAGGGCTTTTTCGTCTCGCAAGCCGCTTTGAAACGTTTTTTGAGTTTGGCTTCAATCTAAAAAAAGAGCCTGCTTTGGTCGGACTTGGAACGCTTTAACCTAAAAAAAGAGCCAGCTTTTGGCGGACTTGGAACGCTTTAACCTAAAAAAAGAGCCTGACCCCCGAGATCAGGCAAGATATATACTTCAATGACAAATCTATCATGAAATCGAAATTGTTTCAATACTTTTATTGAAAATCCAATAAACACAAGACTTTATCGGAAAACTTACGGGTAAAATCACCAACTTTCGGAATTAGAAAAATGAAACAGAACCCCCAACGTGAAATTTCTCACGGCAATAACCTTGAAATTAAAGCACTTGAAGCCATGCTCCGGGTTGCAATCGGAGGATTAATCGAGAATGAAATCTGTTCGTATTGCAAAATCAGGCACGACGAGGATGCGAAATCGAGGCTTTGCAACGGCTTTGAACGATGTGAGCAGTTGATTTTTGAGGGGCTGCTGTTTAATTGGACAAATAATAGGACGGAGAAAAAATGATTCCTTATTTTTCACATGACATATTTTCCCGTGAAAACCTTAAAATTAAACGGCTTTTGGCGAAGCATAAAATGGAGGGTTACGGGATTTTTTGGGCGATAGCCGAATTTTTGCACAACCATGAAAACAAGATTTCTGTTGACGAACTTGACCTTTTGGCGATGGATATCGGAGCGAAAAAAGAAAAAATCGAGTCGATAATTTTCGATTTTGGACTTTTTTCTGTGAGAAAAAATGTTATTTCATCAAAGCGTGTTGCGCAAAATTTGAAATTACAAAAAGAGAAAAGTAAAAAAGCGAGGGAGGCTGCAAGTGTACGCTGGCAAGACAAAGAGGCCCATGCGGACGCATTGCCGATGCATAGCGAACGTAATGCAATAAAAGAAAAGAAAGAAAAAGAAATAAAAGAAAAAGAAAAGAAAATAAAGAAAGAAAACGACAAAGGTAAAAAAGCTGACGAAACCCAAAAGCCTGTTGAGAAAACGTCCCCACCCGAAGGGTTTTCGGCTTATGGCGGGTTGAATAATGTCTTTCTGTCTGATTCTTCTCATTCTTTTCTACTTTCAGAGGCGAAGGGCGAAACACTGTTGAACACTGTGATATCGGAGCTTTCAGCCAACATTGCTCTCAAAAAAGAAAAACCTTTTGACGGGGAGTGTCCTGAAATGCATTTTGTGAGGCTTCAACGCTATCTTAAGCAGAAACTCTCAACCTCGAGAACGAGTGAGGCATTGCAAAACGGGGGCAAGGCTCTTGAACATCTCCGCAAAATCAAAGAGGAGGGCGGGGTTCCGCCGCCGCCGGAGTTTTTTGCGAGCAAAGAAAAATTGATGAAAAAATTGAGAGGGGAACAGGAAATATGAAGCTGACAAAGGAACAGAGCGCTATTTTGGGCGAGGTTTTGAAGGGGCATACAAACGACAGAATCGCGATGGATTTGGGTTACAGCCCGAATACAGTCAAAAAGCGATTGAAAGAGATTTATCGGGTATGCCTTGTGAGCAACCGCGCGGAATTGTTTTTGAGGATGCTCAACGGCACGCTTTCGTTGGACGAGATTTTGGCGTGAGGGGTGGGGCAAGTATTAAAATCCTTTTTCTCGCTCGGTTCACTATCGTGTCACAGGCGTCGAAAAAATATTTTCAAGCCTCAATCGGTTGAGGTCAGCCCCGTCAGGTTTCAGATAATCCGCTGGTGGATGAAGGTCTTTTTGCCTTCCGCGTAAGGTTTTACGATGTGCCCCTTGCCGTAAAGCTTGTATTTATAAATAACAAGCCCTTCCAGCCCGACAGGGCCTCTGGCGTGGGTTTTTGCGGTTGAAATTCCGACTTCTGCGCCCAGCCCGTAGCGGTAGCCGTCCGCAAATCTGGTGGAGGCGTTGGCGAAAACGTCTGCAGAATCAACGAGATTCATAAAGATTTCGATGCTTTGCTTGTCTTGTGAAACGATGCAGTCCGTGTGACCCGAGCCGTAGATATTTATGTGCGCAACCGCGTCAAACAAGTCTTTGACGGCCTTAATCGAAACGGTCAAATCGCCGTATTCCGTTGCCCAGTCTTCTTTTTTCGCAAGTTCGATGTGGGGCGAAAACTGCTTGCAATGCTCATCGCCTTTGACGTGAACGCCTGCTTTTTCAAGCGAAATAACGAGTTGCGGCAAGTAATCCTGAAGAAGACTCTCGTGAATAAGAATTGTTTCAAGGGCGTTGCAGGCGCTCGGGTATTGGATTTTCGCGTCGATACAAACCTCGGTCGCAATCTGAAGGTCGGCTTCCTCGTCGATGTAAATGTGGCAAATCCCGTCTGCGTGACCCATCACAGGGATTTTAGTGTTGTTTTTTATGTATTGTACAAGCGCGTTTCCGCCGCGTGGGATAATCAGGTCGATATACTTGTCCAGAGTCAGCATTTGGGCAACTTCGTCACGCGAAAACAGAAGGTTTATCGTGTCTTGCGGAAACTCCGGAATCGACGCGAGTGCTTCTTTAATAAGCTTTGCGAGCGCAATGTTAGTGTTTTGCGACTCTTTTCCGCCTTTTAACAAAACGGCGTTGGCGCTTTTTACCGCCAGAGCAGTGATTTGGGGGATGACATCAGGCCTTGCCTCAAACACCACGCCGATTACGCCGATCGGACAACTCACACGATACAAGTCGAGTCCTGTGTCGAGTCCCATTGCCCAAACCTTTTGATTTACAGGGTCTTCGAGGCTTTTTACATCGCGAATTCCTTGAATCATGTCGCGCATTTTGTTCTCATCGAGTTTGAGTCGATTAAAGGTGCTTTGTGTGATTTCACCGGCGTCGAGAAGTTTTTTCGCCTCTTCAAGGTCTTTTGCGTTCTCGTGGAGGATGTGGAGTTTGTTCTCCTCGATTTTGTCCGCAATCGCGCTCAGGGCGTTGTTTTTCGTCTCTGTGTCAAGCGAAGCCAGCGTGTAAGATGCCAGTTTTGCGTTTTGAGCCATGGTTTCGAGTGTGCCGGTCATATTTGCTCCTTTTGATTTATTGTTGCCTTTTTCTCCTCGTGCCTTCGAGCCGTGGAATCTATAAAAGTGCTATATTATCCCTTGTTATGAGGGCGTCATAGTTTTTGTAGCCTAAAATTTGAATTATGTCATCGGAGTGGTGGCCGAGGATTTTGACGCAGTCGGAGAAATTGTAATTTATCATTCCACGGGCAAATTCGACCCCATCTGTGTCAAGAATACTCACAATATCACCTTTTTTGCAATCCCCCGACATGTCTAAAACACCGATAGGCAAAAGACTGGATTCCTTTTGGATAAGGGCTTTTTTCGCGCCTTCGTTGACTGTGAGGCGGGCGGGGATGTTCGTTGCATAGGCAATCCATCGTTTTTTGTTCGGCAGGTTTTCCGTCGGCAAAAAGACTGTGCCGAGTTCTTCGCCGTTTTTTGTGTCAAAAAGTCTTTTTATGATGTGGGGCTCTGTTCCGTTGGCAATCAAGCCTGTTCCACCCGATCGCGTAATCACTTTCATGGCTTCGAGTTTTGTTTTCATCCCGCCTCTGCCGCCTGCGGTGGCGTTTTTGGCGAAGCTTTCAAACTCTTCCGTGACTCCTTCCACGACCGAAATCTTCTTTGCGTGGGGGTTTTCTTTCGGGTTGTCGTCGAAAAGCCCGTCTATGTCTGACAAAATGACCAGCAGGTCTGCGTCAAGTTCGCTCGCCACAAGGGCAGAGAGTTTGTCGTTGTCTGAAAATGAGACCTGAAAAGCGTCTTGATAAAAAGCCAATTCCTCGGTCGAAACCGTGTCGTTTTGGTTAATCACGGGGATTGCGCCGAGTTTAATCAGTGTGTTCAGTGTATCGTGAAGGCTCAAATATTTAATCCGTTGAGTGAAATCCTCTTCTGTGAGAAGGATTTGGGCGGTTGTAATTTCGTATTTTTCAAACCCGTCCTCATAAATACACATCAGGCGAGACTGCCCAACCGCTGCGCAGGCCTGTTTTACGGACATACTTTCGTTCGAATCGACTTTGAGACGTTTTGCGCCGAGTCCGACCGCGCCCGATGTCACAATCAGGACTTCTTTCCCTGCTTTTCTCAGGGCAGCGATGTCCTCGATGAACGAATAAATCCGAGACAGCGAGATTTCCTTGTCGTCGTTTCGAAGCACGTTTGTTCCGAATTTGAAGACGATTCTTTCGGCTTTTGTTAATTTTTCACGTATTTTAAGGTTGTTATTCATTGCCCAATTATACACAAAAGTTGGGACAAAGAAAAGGGCAAAGCCTTTCGGACTTGCCCTGATTAAACTGAAAAAAATAAACCCATAACACGTTGTTTTTAAATTTCCAAAATCATACCGTTTGTGAGGTCGATTCTGACAGGCTTGTTGAGTTTTAGGTTGAGGATATCGCCCTCTTTGACCTGAACTCTGTGGCCTTTGAATATTTTTAAGTAAAGAGTTTTCCAGAACCCTTCAGGTCTGTAACCGCCGAGAGTCGAGCCGCAAAACGCTGCTGTCTGGTTCTTTTCTGTTGTGATTGTGTAAGTGTCCATGTCGACTTTTCCGTTTCTGATGAAGAGTCTGCCGACTTTCACGTCTGTGATTTTGCCTTTCATCGGGTCGTTTTCGACGAGAAGAAGGTATCTTTCTTTCGTGATAAGGTTTTTCGGCAATTTAGAAAGGAATGCGTCGCCTGTTTTTGATTTTTGGCTTGTGATTGATTTGTTCAAAACCATAACAGGAATAACAGTCCCTGCAGGGATAGTGGCGATGTAGCCTTCCAAAGATGCGCTTTCGATTACGATGCCGTCAGCGGTTCTCGGGCTCATTGCTTCTTTGAGTTTTGCGTTGGGATTCAATTTTGCCTGTTCAAGCATTTTTACCAAAAACGCCGCCAATTCCGCTCTTGTCGCAGGTCTGTTAGCGTTGATAACATTTTCTTCTCTCGGTGCTTTGACGACCATGCCGAGGATTTCTGCTTTTCCGGCAGCAATGATGAGCCAATCGGGGATTTCTTTATAATCTGTGTAGCTGTTTTCAAGGATTTCTACAGCTTTTTGATTCGAGATTGTTTCGGTTGTTAAGGCGTTTACGATGACGGAAATTGCGTGTCCGCGAGAGACTGTTCCGTAAGGGTCAAAAGTTCCGTTGGGGTTGCCTTTGAGGAGGTCGAACATAACCGCTCTTTGCACCATTCCATAGAACCATTCGTTTTCTTTTACGTCGCTAAACTGTGCTGGCTGCTTGATTTCGGCGTTTTGTTGTTCGAACGCCTTAATTACCATAGTCGCAAACTCGGCTCTGGTAACGTTTTCGTCGGGTTTGTAAGAGTCATCGGGATAACCTACGACAACATTAAAGTTAGTTAAAATCTGGATTTGTTTGTATGCCCAATGGTCCTTCGGAAGGTCTGTGTATTCCTTTGCCGAAGCGGATAAAGCACCTGTCGCGAAAACCACTGCAAGCGCAAAAGTTGCGAGTGCTTTTTTAAAAAAGTTTTTCATAACCGTCTCCTGTAATCTGTTATATTCACTTAAAAAAGAATTTTTAAGTCTCCTGAATCTAGCTTGATGTCGTCTTAAAATTTCTTTTTTCTAGCTCGATTCACTGTCGTGTCATAGGCGTCGAAAAAAGAATTTTTAAGTCTCCTATAATAATTGTGAACTTTATTTGCACAATTCTAACAGCCTCAAGCGAATCTTTCAAGAAATGTAACGAGGAATGTAACAACCCACCGCCTCGAAACATGGGTCATCCGACCTACTTGTAAAGCCGAAACAAAATTGATATAATCAGGCATCACAACAGCACAACAGGAGGCATTCTAATGTTAGAAGTATGGCACGTTTGGTGCGTTTTCGGGATTATCCTATTTATTTTGGAGCTTTTTGCCCCGATGTTTTTCTGCTTAAATCTTGCGATTGCTGCTTTTCCTGCGGCTATTGCGGCTTATTACCATCTTGACGCGACCTACCAAATCCTTATCTTTGGAGCGTTTGCGGGAATGCTTTTGAAGTGGTTTCGCCCGCTTTTGGTCAAAAAACAAAAGCAAAGAGAAGACTTGTTCAAGTCTAAATATATGGGCCAGTACGCAAAAGCGCTTGAGGAAATTACCATGGAGTCAGGCAGGATAGCGGTTTTTGACGAAGAATGGGAAGCAAGAGCCCGCTACAAGGGAGAAGACCTCCCTAAAGGACGCAAAGTCGAAATCAAAGATGTCAAAGACATGATTATGTATGTCGATAACATCATCGACCATTCGGAATTGGACTATAAAGTCCTCTCAGACGGCACCCCTTCGCCCAGCAACGGGCTTGTCGATGAACCAGAGACTTTGGATTAAAAAAAACAAGAAAAGGAGAAAATATATGTCAGTTTTACTTATTGCACTTTTGGTGCTGATTATTACTTATTTCGCGGCGGGCATCAAAATCGTTCAACAGGAAGAAGCGATTGTCATTCAACGACTCGGAACATTCGAGAAAATTCTTTATTCGGGTTTTCACCTGATTTTTCCGCTGCTTGAAGCGCCCAGAAAAATTCAATGGAAATACACACAAAGAACCCCTGATGGCAGAAGTTACGCCTATTACGGCGAAAGAACCGTCATCGACCTTCGTGAATCAGTGATGGACATCCCTCGCCAAAACGTTATCACAAAAGACAACGTCTCAATCTCAATCAACGCGCTGATTTACTTCCAAATCGTAAACGTAAAAAGCTCTGTTTACCAAATCCAAAACCTTCCCGAAGCTATTGAAAAGCTTACTCTCACAACGATGAGAAACGTAATCGGGGAAATGGACCTTGATGAAACCCTCGCTTCTCGTGACGCAATTAACACGAAATTGCGCGCCACGCTTGACGAAGCGTCCAGCAAATGGGGGGTGAAAGTCAACAGAATCGAGCTTCAAGACATCACGCCTCCTGCCGATGTTCAAAATTCGATGGAAAAACAGGTTAAAGCAGAAAGAGAAAAACGTGCCGCAATCTACGAGGCAGAAGGTTTGAAGCAGTCTGCAATCCTCAAAGCGGAAGGTGAAAAAACCGCTGCAATCAATCAGGCTGAAGGTGCCAAACAAGCCGCAATCCTTCGCGCTGAAGGAGACAAAGAGGCCGCAAAACTCGTTGCGGAAGGTCTCGCTGTAGCCAGAGTCAGACAGGCTGAGGCGGAAGCTATCGCCATCGACAAGACGATTGAGGCCATCAAAAACAACGGTCAGCCCGACAAATATCTCATTGCCATGAAGTATTTGGATACTCTGAAACAAATGGTTGAGGGTGAAAATAACAAAGTCGTTTACATGCCATACGAAGCTACAGGGATTTTGAGTTCCGTTGACGGAATAAAACAGATGCTCGACGGGGTTAAACACTAAAAATTACAAAATCCACCAAAAAACCTCCCAATCGGGAGGTTTTTAATATTAGGTTGCGATATATATTT
>CAZIVG010000040.1:0-11681 GCA_964542595.1 uncultured Muribaculaceae bacterium
AGTTATGTTTTTTTGTGATAAATTTCTTTAACGAACAGACAATGGAGAGTTGGAAAAACAAATGGGATTATTAGGATTTTTTAAAGAGCCTGAACCTATTGAAAGGATTCAGGATGAGGAAAAGGTCAAAAAGACTTATTCACATTTCAGGCTGAGAATGTTTTATTCTTGCTTTATCGGGTATGCAATGTTTTATCTTTGCAAAAAGAATATTGCCGCTGCGTTGCCTTCTATGAGTACAGAGTTGGGATACACAAACCTTGAACTCGGTATTATTGGCAGTTCCTTGTATTTAACTTATGCAATCGGTAAATTCGTAAACGGGATGATTGCTGACCGTTCAGACGTTAGAAAATTCTTGCCGACAGGTTTGATTCTTGCAGGTCTTGCAAACATCTGTTTTGCATTGAGCTTCTTTGTATTTACACCCGGCAAATTTACATTCTTCGGAATGCCTTCTGCAACAATTTTGCTGTGGGCAATGGCGTTTTTCTGGGGATGTAACGGCTGGTTCCAATCAATGGGATTCCCTCCTGTTGCAAAAAGTTTGACATACTGGTTTTCTAACTCTGAAAGAGCTACAAAATGGGCTATGTGGTCAACTTCTCACCAAACAGGTACTTTTTTAGCTGTAATCCTTTCAGGTTTTATCATTGCTAAATTCGGCTGGCAAGCTGCTTTCTATATCCCCGGTGCGATAGCTATTTTGGTTGCATTGTGGATGTTCAACAGACTCAGAGACAAGCCGCAGACTATCGGTCTTCCTGATGTAGAAGAATACAGAGAGCCTGAAAAATGTGCAGAAGCTGCAAAAGCTGACGCAGAAGATGATGGAATGTCTTACATCCAGATTCTTGTTAAAAACGTTTTGACAAACAAAGCTATATGGGCTTTGGCAATGGCTTATGTTTTCGTTTATGTAATCCGTTTCGGCACAGAAGACTGGATTATTAAATATTTGGTTGAAGCAAAAAGAAACTCGCTTGAGTTGGCTTCTATGAAACTGGCTTGCTTGCCGTTGTTCGGATTCTTCGGAACAATCTCGGCAGGTGTGATTTCAGATAAAGTATTCAAAGGCGCTCGTGCTCCGATTAACGTAATCTTCTTGGTTGGTGTAATCTTCTGTATGACAGGTTTGTATTTTAACGGTACAGGACCGAATGCTATCGACTCCGCTTTCCTTGCTTTGACAGGAAAACAGCTTGTTGATGTAATCAAAATCAACGGTTCAGGCGTAATCGATATCTTGTTAATCGGTTTCTCAGGCTTCTTTACTTACGGACCACAAATGCTTATCGGCGGCGTATGTGCAATCGAATCAAGCTCAAAGAAAGTTGCTTCTGCTGTAACAGGTTTTACAGGAACTTTCGGATACATCGGGGCAATGCTTTCAGGTTTGGGAACAGGGCTTGTTGTTGACCACTTCGGCTGGAACGGTGCTTTGGCATTCTGG
Source organism: uncultured Muribaculaceae bacterium (assembly GCA_964542595.1). Classification (GTDB taxonomy): domain Bacteria; phylum Cyanobacteriota; class Vampirovibrionia; order Gastranaerophilales; family Gastranaerophilaceae; genus Limenecus. Next base: position 1,454 of record CAZIVG010000040.1, read on the forward strand.
GGTGCTTCCGCTTTGATTTGTGCATTGATTTGTTTGCCGATGTGCAGAAAAAAACAGGCATGTGCCGAGTAGTACAATTAAAATGATAACAAAAAGCTGTCGGGAAAATTTCTGACAGCTTTTTTTAAGGCATAGATTGAAGATTCGTGATAAAATTCTTCTATGCAAATCACAGGCGGTTACTTAAAATCACGAAAAATCGATTCCCCGAAAGGCGGAAACGTCAGACCCACGCTTTCTCAAATAAGAGAAAGCATTTTTAGCGCTTTGTTAAGTTTGACTGATTTTGAGGGCAAAAGCTTTTTAGATGTTTTTGCGGGTTCAGGGATAATGGGCTTTGAGGCAATTTCGAGAGGCTTTGAGTCTGTCAGTTTTGTTGAAAAAGATAAAAAAACATTCTTTCAATTAAAATCTAACGCCGAAAAACTTTCTGTTGAGGCGGATTTTTTCTTTGGCGACAGCTTGAAAAATCTTTGTAAAATCGATAAAAAATTCGATGTAATTTATGTCGATCCGCCTTACCAAAGCGGACTTTATGAAGATGTATTAAAAATTGTAAAAGACAACGAATTGCTCAATGAAAACGGGATAATCATTCTTGAATATCCAAAAGATTTGGAAATTAAAACCGAAAATTATACAAAAATAAAAGAAAAACTATATTCAGGGAAAGTTATCAGTTTTTTAGGCTTCTCAAATTAGTATGCTTGCGATACTATTGATTTAAAAAGGAAAATAAACTATGAAAGATATGTTGGATAAAATTCTTCAAATCGAAGAAAAATTCGTAGAGTTGGGCTCAATCCTTTCTGATCCTGCTGTAATTGCAGATTATCAGAAGTTTCGTGACCTTTCCAAACAAAGAAAAGCGATGGAAGAAACTGTTGAGGTTTACCATTCTTGGAAAGCCAATTCTGATGCGATTGATGATGCGAAAGAACTTTTGAAATCAGAATCTGACGCGGAAATGAAACAATTTTTGCAGGCTGAAATTGCTGAAAATGAAGTAAAAAACGAAGCGCTTGAAGAAAGAATGAAGGTTCTCCTCCTTCCTCGCGACCCGATGGATGACAAGGATATTATGCTTGAAATCAGAGGTTCTGCCGGTGGTGACGAGGCGAACATCTTTGCAGGTGATTTGATGAGAATGTATCTTCGCTATGCCGACAAGCAAGGCTGGCAGTCTCAAATTCTCAGTATGACTGATTGCGAAGCCGGTGGTGTTTCAGAAGTAATTATTTCTATCAAAGGCGACAGCATTTATTCAAAACTGAAATACGAATCAGGGGTTCATCGCGTTCAGCGTGTTCCTCAAACCGAATCACAAGGCAGGGTCCACACATCCACTGCAACTGTTGCTGTTATGCCGGAAGTTGATGACGTTGAAATCGAACTTAAACAAGAAGATTTGGAAATCTCGACAGCCCGTTCAGGTGGCGCAGGCGGTCAAAACGTAAACAAAGTTGAGACTGCGGTTCGTGTTTTCCACAAGCCTTCAGGGATTATGATTTTCTGTACGGAAGAACGTTCACAGCTTCAAAACAAAGAGCGTGCTCTTCAAATTTTGAAAGCGAAACTTTACGATATCGAATCACAAAAACAAATGCAGGAAATCACAGACCTTCGTCGTTCACAAGTCGGAACAGGTGACCGTTCTGAACGAATCAGAACTTACAACTTCCCTCAAGGACGTCTCACCGACCATCGTATCGGACAAAACCTTAACGTTTGGACAGTTATTGACGGCGAATTGGAAGATCTCATCAACTTGCTGATGGAACACGACCAAAAACTCAAATTAGAAAAATTGGCAGAAATATAATGATAATTGAACATAATCAGGCAATCGCGTTTGCGCTCACTTTAATCGCAGGACTGGCTACAGTCATCGGCGGCTCGGTTTCTTTCTTTGTGAAAAGAAGCAATTTGAGACTGCTTGCAGTTGGTTTGGGCTTTTCTGCAGGGGTAATGATTTACATGGCCTTGACCGAGATTCTTAAAGAGGCTCAGGAATTTTCAGCAGTTTATTTTGGTGAAAAAGCTGCTTTGATTACCTTTGTGGGTTTCTTTTGCGGGATAGGGATTGCTGCTTTGATTGATTATTTCTTGCCGGCTCACTTTGGTGATGATTTGATTGACAAGGATCCTGAAAACATTTCTGAAGATGATGTGAAAATAAAAAAAGCAGGTCTTTTGACTGCGATTGCAATCTCCCTTCACCGTTTTCCGGAAGGATTGACGATGTTTCTTGTCGCCAGCACTAATGTAAAACTCGGGATTCCTCTTGCAATTGCGATTGCTATTCACAATTTGCCTGAGGGGATTGCTATCGGCTTACCGATGTATCATGCGACGGGCAAAAAGCGCTATGCGATGCTTTTTTCTTTCATTGCAGGAATTTCCGGTCCTATCGGAGCTTTAATCGGTTTTATGCTCATAAAAATATTCATGCCTCAAATGGCGATAGGGATTCTTTTCTCAATCGTTGCGGGGATTATGGTTTACATTTCTCTTGATACACTTTTGCCGACGGCGAGAGAATACGGCGAGAATCACGATGTTATGGCAGGGATTTTGTCAGGCATGTTCTTTATTGGTGCAGGTTTGCTTCTGGTTTAATCTCAATGTGATATACTTTTGTTATGACAAAAAACAAGCAAAACCTTTCTGTTGAAATTCTTCAAACGTTGTCAATTCTTCCTGAATTGAGCGGTTCTTACCAGTTTTTTGATGAACATGATGAAATAATTTATGTCGGCAAGGCGAAGAACCTGAAGCGTCGTGTGAGTAGTTATTTTAACAAAAAACACGACTCCGCAAAGCTGAATGTTATGGTTCCGCAAATAAAAAGAGCCGAATTTATCGTTACGGACAGCGAAGTTGAGGCTTTGATTCTTGAGTCGCATTTAATAAAAAAATATAAGCCGAAATATAACGTTCTTTTGAAAGATGATAAGAAATTCCCTTATTTTGTCATTACTCAAGAAGAATATCCCAGAATCGTAGTTGCCAGAAAGTCAAACAGGAATCCTGTCAGAGGGAAGTATTTCGGACCTTATACTGATTCAAGAGCGATGTATGCGACTTTAGATTTGATAAAAAAACTTTTCCCCCTTAAACAGTGTAAGACGCCGAAGTTCAAAGACCGTCCTTGTCTTTATTATCACATAGGCCGATGTATGGCGCCTTGCCAGAGAATGATTGAGCCTGAAGAGTACAAGAAAATTCTGAAAAATGTGGAACTTTTCCTCACAGGTAAGCAAAAAGAACTTGTGAGTGCGCTTCAAAAAGAAATGGAAAAGTATGCCCAAAGAGAAGAATTTGAACGTGCTGCAAGGTTCCGTGACAGTTGGCTCGATGTTCAAAAGACAATGGAGCATCAAAAAGTTGTTTTTGAAAACACGAATATAAATCAGGATATTGCCGCAATTTACAGTGAAGGAAGTCTTTTCGTGCTTTCACTGCTTCAAATTCGACAGGGCAGATTGACCGAGAAAAAAGATTTCCAATTCAGTAACATGAACTTGTCGAGCGAATACGAGGTTTTGACGACGTTCTTAAAAGAGTACTATTCTTTGGCTTCGGAGTTTGAAATTCCTTCTGCGATTGTGCTTCCGAATATTTTAGATGAACAGGACAAAGAGGTTTACTCCGAATGGCTTCAATCGGTTGCCGGGAAAAAGGTCAAAATTTCTGACTCGCCTACGAAGAGGAACCTTGAACTTTTGAGTCTTGCCCAAAAAAATGCCAAATTCTTTTTTGAAAAAGTAAAATTAGAAAAATTGACAGAAATTCAGCGAGACTATAACGAGGTCGGCAGCTATATTCAAGAAAAACTCGGTCTTTCGAAATTCCCCCACACGGTCGAATGTTTTGATATTTCTCATATTCAAGGTACAAACACAGTTGCGTCTATGGTCACCTTTGAAAACGGGTTGCCCAAAAAATCAAAATACAGAAAGTTCAAAGTCCGTTCAACAGAGTCGAAGCCTGATGATTTCCAGTCGTTGAAGGAGGTTGTGGAGAGGCGATATTTCGGGAAGCTTTCTCAGACCCTTCCATTACCTGATTTGATTATAATTGATGGTGGGAAAGGGCAGCTGTCTTCGGTCGTGGAAATCTTTGCACAGCACGATTTTTACCCTGATGTGGTTTCACTGGCAAAACGTTTGGAAGAGGTTTTTAGGCCCAATGAATCCACTCCTGTAACCTTTCCGCTCAACTCCCCGGCCTTGTATTTTTTTCAAAGAATAAGGGATGAAGCCCACAGATTCGCTATTACTTTCCATAGGAAACTAAGGGGGCAAAAGGCTACAGAATCGATTCTCGATGAGATTAAGGGATTGTCGAGAGAAAATAAAGAAATCTTAATCAAAGAATTCAAAGATGTAAACCACATTTCTAAAGCCGATATCAAGCAATTAAAAGAAAAAATCCCCACAAAAGTTGCAAAAGCTGTTTACAATTTTTTTAATTGTGAAGAAGTGTAACTATTAAGGCGTAAAGTCCTGTTTTTAGGCAAATCTTGATAGTTATGAAACTTAAGTATATTGTGGAAATAAGTGTCAAGGAACAGCCGTGATTAAGCTTAACGCTTTTGAGAAAAATGCTCTCAAACCCAATATGGAAGGTCAATTTAAGAAGACAAAAAGAAAAGACGGGTTGGTTGAAAAAACATACAACGGCCTTAAAAATGTAACAAACTTTGGTGTCGGTTCAAAAAAAGTTGAGAAGAAAATCGACGAATTTGTGAACGGAAAAATCTCTGAGCAAGAGGCACAGTCTTATGTAACACGATTCAGAAAATCTCAAGAAAACGCGGAACAGACTTTTGGGGACGTAGCTTCCGGAGTTGCAGGACTTGGGACTTATTTTTTATTAAAAAATCAGGTTAAAAACCTTCAGGTTCGCGAGCAATTGAACGCATTACCTCGCTGGTTCGAAGAATTTTCAGATTCTCCTATGATAGAAAAGTTAATACAAAATAAAAAAAATATATTGCAAAACAAGAAATTGCTCTTTGCAGTCGCCGCAGGTTCAGCTGCTCTGGTTGGTGGCTTTGCAAAATCGCTTACGCTTAAACTGAATAGAATCGGCTCAAAAGAATATAAAATCTCCACAAAAGACGGAAAAACAAAAAAGGAAATAAAAAAAGAGAAAAAGGCTCTTCGAAAAGCAAGACGCAAACAAAATCTCAAAAACTTTGCTACAGGCATGTTTAACGGATTATTAGCGCCGATTACAGCGTTGGCAGGCGGAATAGCAGGTATTCCTCTTTATTTGGCTGCGACAATGGGCTTGAGATATGTAAAAAATTCTGAAAATAAAAATAAATCATTAAAAGATTTTGCTCAAAATTATGTTGATAACGGAGCCGTAAATGCTGTTGGATTGGCCGCATTAGGTGCTGTGGCTGTTAAAAAAGTCCGTTATAACAAAACATTATTCCAAAATTATGAAAAAGTCGTGGCCAAACTCAAAGAAGTGAAGCTTCAACATCCTGATTTGCCTTCACAGGTGACGGCTTTTGATGAGCTTGAGGGGCTTATTTTGAATTCGCCCGCAATCAAAGATCTAAAGTTTATTCATAGGCATTCGCTGGATGAACATATAAATGCTCTTACGAAAGAGAATATTTTTGCCGTCAAATTTATTCAAATTAAAGGCGGTGGTGATGATTTGTCCCGTGCTTTGAAAGAAAGCTGTCCTCCAACAAGAACAATTGAAGAGGCACAAGAAGCAATCAACAAACTTTTGAACAATAAAGAATATTCTGTTTCAAAACTTCTCGGAGTCGGAACCGTTGCGGAAAGCTATCTTGCCAAAGGAAAAGACGGAAAGGAAGTTTGTATAAAAATTCTTAAAGAAGGTATTTCCGCTGAAAAAATTCTTGCGGATAAAGAAAAGTTTGCGAATCTTATTACAAACGGTGCAACCCCTGAGACGCTTTCGCAGTCTCAAAAATATCTTTTGAACAATCTTGACAATCTTGCGGACGGTATTTTGAAAGAAGTCGATTTGAAAAACGAAATGGACGCCGCAAACAAACTTCGTAACTTCACAAAAAAAGCAAAAGTCGTTAGTCCGATTGAGGCAAAGCCCGGTGTTTACATTATGGAAAAAGCAGACGGCATAAGCCTTGACGCTCTGGTTAAGTATTGGAATGCGGAGAACGATAAAATATATTATCAAAAAAAGCTGAAATCAAAGCCAAATGATTCCTATTATCAAAATGAATTGAGACATGTCGAAGAATACATAAAACAGATAAAAGCGAAATCCCCTGACTTTGAAGATTTTAATTTGTCTGATTCTGAAATCAAAAAGATGTTGACGCAGTTCATGGAGGTTCAAGTTGAGCAATTCAGCAAGGTCAATAAAGACGGAAAAACTCTCCACGCTGACATCCACCCCGGAAATATTTTTGTCGATGTGAAAGCCGTGAAAGAGAACAAAGGCAAGTTCTTCACTCTTATTGATACAGGAAATACAATCGATCTTTCGAAACAACAAACACTGAATTCGATGAAATTGACTGATTTTATCAACAAAGGTAACGTCAAAGATCTTAGCAGCTATGTTCTTGACGGTGCAATTCTGCCAAAAGGAATGACAAAAGAAGAAGCTGTGATGAATTTTGAAAAAGAGTTGAAAACTATTTTCTTTGATTCGAAAACGAATATTCAGACAATGAATAATGATACGTTCCTCGGACTATCGAATAATATTATGAGAAAATACGGAATCATTGCGAATGATACTCAGTTGAATTTGAACAAGGCGAAAAAGTCTGCCTTCAATTCTTTTGAAGACCTTATCGACGGTTTCTTCGGCAAAAAATTTGAAAATGTTGATCAAGAAAACAAACTTGAAGCTGCTGCCGCAATCGCCTCAGCAACAAAAGATGCAGCTATTTTAGGAACAAAATATGTTAAAGAACAAAAAATGCAAGAACTTAAAAACCTCTTCAAAATGCCGTTTAAAGAAATGATAAGAAGTTTCAAAAATCCTAATAACTTGAAAACAAACAGCGAAGATTACCTGACCTACAAAATCAAACAGGCCATGCCTTCTCCTCAAAAAGAGGGAATGTTCGGCGGAATGTTTGATTAGAAAAAAGTCCTAGTTCCAATATCTCCAGCCTTGAAGGTAGTAGTCAAGAATTGTTGGCTTATCCAAGGTTGACGGCTTGATGTTTTCTCGGATTATGTCTTTTTCAATAACAAAAGCCTTTTTGAAAGTTTCTTTGTCCAGATATTTTGTTTGAACTGAAAGATCAAAGTTTTGTATATCGACCTTTTGATTGGATGCAAGGATAAAGCCCCAGTCGCCGAATGAAGGGACGTAAACATGGTAAGGGTAGGTGTGCTTGAACCCCGCAGCCTTAAGGGTTTCATTAACGCACCAGTAAGCCTCTGCTGAAAAATATGGGCTTGTTGATTGCGAAACGAGAAGCCCTTGTTTCGCAAGTTTTTTGCGAATAATTTTATAAAACTCTCTGCTGTATAGCCTTGCGAGAGAAGAGTTGTTAGGATCCGGAAGGTCGATTATTATTACATCAAAAAGTTTGTCGGAGTTTTCTACGAATTTGAATGCGTCCGTGTTGATTACCTCGACTTTGGGGTTTAGAAAACTGTTTTCATTGAGTTCTTTTATGATTCTGTTTGTTTTTGCAAGGTCTGTGATATCTTTGTCCAAGTCAACGACCGTGATTGATTTTATATCGTTGTATTTCAACAATTCCCTTGTCGCAAGCCCGTCTCCGCCTCCAAGAATCAGTACATTTTCTCTGTGTTTTGTCAATGACATTGGCACGTGAATCAAGAGTTCGTGATATCTGTGTTCATCGATTGAAGAAAACTGAACGTTTCCGTCGATGAAAAGCCTTACGTCTTCCTTGTTTTGGGTCATTATTATTTTTTGGTATTTTGTTTGTTTTGACAAGATTACTCTGTCGTCAAAGATATTGTTCTCCCAATATTTCATTAACCCTTTTGAGCAGATAAAAAGACCGCCTAAAAGAAGAAAGATTAATACACAAGAGAATTTGAGTTTTGCTCTTTTTTTGACTGTGATTTTGTTTTTGAACCATTGAAAGTTTATTATTCCGACAACAAGGTTCAAAACCCCTGCAAAAACTGAACTGTTAAAAATTCCCATCAAAGGCAAAAGCAAAAACGGGAAAGCTATTGTTGCGATGAATGCACCCAGATAGTCGAGCGAAAGTACGTTTGAAATGTTGTTTTTGAGGTCGTAATAAGTTTCCAGAATTCTTGTCAAAAGCGGAATTTCGAGCCCGATTAAAATCCCGATAATCATAATCAAGATAAACATCATAGGATAATAAATCGGTTCGTACATATAAGAAAAATACAAAATCGGAACACATAACCCGCCGACAATCGCAAGAATGACTTCAATTAAAATAAACCAATAAATCAGGTCTTTATTGATGAACCTTGAAAACAGTGTTCCGATTCCCATTGCTGTCATAGTCAGGCCGATTACGAGGGAGAATTGTTTTATGCTGTCGCCTAAAAAGTAGGAAGACACACTCCCAATTAAAAGTTCGTAAATTATTGTGCAAAAACCCACAACAAAAACGGAAAGCAAAAGAATTACGGATTCTTTTGTTGTTAAGATTTTTTTATTTTCCACCACTCAAGCCTCTTTGCGAAAATTTGTTTCCGCCCACGCTGTTCTCTCTATTCGAAGGAGAATAGGTTTCGTCATAGTTTCTATAATACCAAAAAGAACTGTGGTGGTGATGATAGCCGCGGTGGCCTGGGTAGCCGTAACCTTTTGTTGCAGCGCTGAAACAGCCGAAATAAATTATTGTTAAAACTGCTGCAACGCATATATAAATTATAATTTCAAAAAATTTATTAGTCATCACTCATCTCTTCCAGTTTTTCACAAATTTGTCCGGATTTCTCGATTATCCAAGCACGATTAATCAGCCAAAAAACAGCCATCACTAGTAAAAGCATAATCACGCCGAACTGCAAATGCGCAACATAACTGCCTTTTACTAGAGTCAATTGAATGCCGATATTTCTCATATTGTTTTCATCAGTACGAAATTGTATGTAATAGGTGCCTTTTTCACTGAAAGTCAAATATGCTGTCATATTTGTTTCGCTCTCACTCCAGTATCCCTCAGAGTCATATCCTGATTCGTGCCAGAGGTCTTTTCCGAATTCGTAAAGCGTGTCTTTTTCCTCATCAAGGACTTCGCCTGAGAGGTAGCTGTTAGTGTTGTCGCCGTAAAAAGTGGCATTGATTTTGTAAATTTTAGGATCTTTTGTTATTTTTATCGGGCCGTATGTCATACCTTCCGAAATATTTGAATCATTGCGAGAAACTTTTACAGAATTTTGAAGAATAATTGATGTTATCAAAAAAATTATACAAAACACTGTGATAATTAAACAGATGTTATTGTAAAATAATTTGTTTTTAAGTTTTTGTTTTGGTCTGATTAACATAATTCCGCCTTAAATTGTTACCGTAAAATCAACCATAAAGAAAACGAGAAGAGCAAAGCACGTTATACAGGTGAACTCGATGAGCGCTGCCGCTACGTTATTGTTCTTAATTTCTTTGTTTATATTCATTGATTTTAGGATAAAGTTTCCCAAAACGAATCTGACTGCAGGTAAAAATAAAAGAATTGCTGACAAATCAACGAAATAAGTCACAAGACTGCTTTTCCAGCCGACGACATCCCCAAGGGTAGCTTTCATGAGTATCAATCCTATGGCGATTATGTTTCCTGCAAGAGCAATACCTACGGCGTAGTTGTCGTTTTCTAACTCGTCATGGATTGAATAAGGAGTAAGCCAGTCATAAATTCTCAAGAATAAAAACAAGAAACAAACGCTCAAGACGTAATAAAAGACAGAAGATAAGATGCCGCCATATTCTCCGTTTACACAGGCTGCGATGATTAATCCGGATGCAACGTAGATTCCGAAATAAACTGCGGCAGTCCCGATGTTTTTGTCTTGAAGAAGTTCTTTTTTGTTGTCAAAACGGTTCAGCATAATCTTTTTAGTGACAAAACCTGAGACTGTCATCAAGATAATCCCTACCAATGCATAAATTATGTACATTAAAAGATCAAGTTTGAAAGTTTTGGCCCCCGGTCCGACGAAAGCACCGACAAGGATGAATGTAACCCCTATCATATATCCGCAAAAAGCAATCGTAGCGGTATGATTTCCTT
>CAZIVG010000041.1:0-11320 GCA_964542595.1 uncultured Muribaculaceae bacterium
TTTCGAGTTTTACGCCTTCGTTGACAGTTTTGATTTCCGTTGCTTTTTCATTGCTTTTTATTTCAGGTTCAATATCAAACAATTCAAGGGTTCTGCAAAGCGAAACAAAAATGGTTTGCAGGTTTGTCATTGTATTTCCGAGCGTTTTAACCGGTTTGTAAAGAAGCAAAAGCGATGTCACGAAAGACAGCAAACTTCCGCTTGTCATTTTGCCTGACAAAACAAGGTACGTCCCAAAGGCCATTACCAGTGCGATTCCGACAGACGCAATTGTGTACATAATCGGAGACATCCAAGAAACTCTTTTTACAAGAGACATGTTTACATCAAAACCTGCTTGAATTTCCTTTGCGAATTTACCGTATTGGTATCCGGAAAGGTTGTATGCGCTGACGATTTTGTTTCCTGTTGTTGTTTCGTTGAAATCGGTCATGATATTTCCGCCGATTTTCATGTTTTTATTTGAAGCTGATTTAATTCTTTTTCTTATGATTGCCGCCGGCAAAAACGCAGCACAAAGCACGACCACGCCAACGAGCGCCAATTCCCACGAGTTGTAAAGCATTACTCCGACAAGTGCAACCGCACCGATTCCGGAACTCATCAGCGCTTTTAAATTGTCCAAAATCCCTTTTGACGCCAATTCCGGGTCAGAGAGATATCTTGTCAAAATTATTCCTGAAGAGTTGTCGTCGTAGAATTTAGAGTCCATATTTACGAGTTTTTTGAAAAGTCCCAATTTCACATCGTTTGTGATTTTTTGGCCTGTCCAATTTGTCAAATAGTCGTTTAAGTATCTCAAAACGCCCTGAAGTGCGGCAAAAGCCACAATTCCGAACGGAATTATATAAGCAAGAAGCATGTTTTTCTTAATCAAAACCTCATCCATATAAGGCTTTAGGGCATAAGCGATGACGCCGTCGAGCGCCCCCACAGGCAACGCAATCAAAAACCCTATTATAACCCTTAACAAATAAGGTTTTATGTAGGTGTACATTCTTTTTGTTAAATATGCGTAATCAAAAGAATTCTGCGCCGATGTATCGTTTAATTTCATTCAATTCCCCTTACTCTCAATATTCATCAATATTTAATATCATAGCCCAAACAAAATCGGTTGTCTTGTTTTTCTCAGGCCAAAGGCAGTTTTAAAATTACTGAAAAAGTATTATCCTTAGAAGAAGAAAGTTCAATCGAGCCGTTCATCGCGAGTACCAATCCTTTGACGATGAATAGCCCCAGACCTGTGCCGCGTGTGGTTCTTGTAGTTTTGTCATCGATTCTGATGAACTTTCCGAATAGTTTGTTTAATTTGTCTTGAGGAATGTAGTCGTAGGCGTTTGAGACTTTGATTACGGCCATATTTTTTTCTCTTGAAACATCAACTTTTACCGGAGTGTTTTCGTAGGAATATTTGTATGCGTTTTCCAAAAGGTTGATAAAAACCTGCTCAAGCCTGTCTGTGTCTGCGATTACAAGCGGTAAGTCCTCAGGGATTTCTATTTCGACTTCGCGCTCGACTTTGTGTTTTGTGGAAAAAGCAGCATCGTTAAGCGTATCGGCGAGGTTCACCGGAGCAAGGCTGAGATTGAGTTTTGCGCCTTCAATGTCCGGGATAACCAACAAATCTTCGACCATTCTGCTTAGTCTTTCTGATTGGTTTTTTATAATTCGAAGCGACTTCTGAATCGTTTCTTCATCAAGCTGAATGTCTTGTCTCAAAAGCCTTGAGGTGTAACCTTTTATGCTTGTCAGCGGGGTTCTGAATTCGTGGCTGACGGTATCAATAAGATTCGCTCTGAATTCGTCCAGCTTTTTGAGTTCTCTGTTTGAGTGTTTCAACTGTCTGTAAGTGTTGTTGATTTCGTCTGCCATTTTGTTGAATTCTGATGCCAAAAAAACTGTTTCATAAGGAGTAAAGGCACTTTTGAGAAGCCTTACTTTTCTGTGATAATTCCCTTTTCTTAAGGCTTTAATACCCTTAAAAAGCTGCCTGATGTTGATATAAAGGTAATACGTGTAAAGTCCGACAACCAAAAATATAAAAAGTGCCGACACGCAAAGCGCGAGGATAATCTTGAATCTGGCGGTGTTGATTGTTGATTTTGTGATGTGGTGAGTTGTGTTTACGATAATCAACATATCAGGATTGGTTGCCTTAAAATAAGCCAGCGGTTGGTTTTTTACCTTTCCGAAAATCTCTGCCTTGTCGCTTTTAAGCTTTTTGGGCAAGGCATAAGTTACCCTTTGAAAGTCTTTTTCATTGTAATTGTGGGACGCAACAAGCTTTTTGTCTTTGTTCAAAACATAAATCTGTCTGTCATCTTTTTTGTAAATATTAAAAATCTGGTCTTCAAAAGCTTTTACATCGACTCCTGCGATGATTGCTCTTGAGTTGTCCACTTTTTTTAAGATTTGTATGGATTTTTTGTTGTAATCATATCTTGTGTAGTCTTCCCAGGAGAGATATTTGTCGGTTTCTGATTTTGTGATAAGTTCCAAAGACGAAATTATTTTAGAGTTTGCGAGAAGGTCTTTCAGATAAACTTCTCTGGCATAATCCGATTTTATGTGCTTCAAGGCCAAAACAACCTGATTCAATTCGTCTTGACCTGAACGAGAGACGGTCTCAATGTTTGAGGCAATTGACTCTGAAATGTTTAAAGCAGAGTATTGAAGCTCGTTTCGGACAGCGTGCTGGTTGATGTTGTTTACGATAACAGCACTGATAATTGTCGGGACCAGCACCGCCAAAAGCAGAACAAGTATAATTTGTTCTACAATTTTCAGGCGCGACATTTTTATAATTCTTTTCATTAAACTTCTTCCTGAATCGGAGTCAATTTGTAACCCACATTCGTCACGGTGTGAAGGTATTTCGGTTTTTTTGTGTCTTCTTCAATTTTTTGACGCAAACCGCCAACGTGAACCCTAACCATTCGGACATCTTCATCCGAATCATAGCCCCAAACCTCGTCCAAAAGCACTGCGAGAGAGACCGAATCGTTGAAATGTTGCATAAGACAGTACAAAATCTCAAATTCCGTCGGCGTCAATTTTATCTTCTTGCCGTTAATTGTTGTTTCTAAAGACTCGGGGAAAAGTTCAATTTCACCCATTTTTAGAATCTCTTTTTTTAATGTTGCGTCAGATTTTGTCTCATCTGCATTTCTTCGCAAAAGAGCTTTCACTCTGAGCAAAACTTCTTGAATATCAAAAGGTTTTACGAGGTAGTCGTCCGCCCCGCAGTCAAAACCTTGTGTTTTGTCCGCAATCGTGCCTTTCGCCGTCAACAAAAGAACAGGGATTTCGGGTTTTGCCTTTCTCAAATTCATACAAACATCAAAACCGTTCATCTTTGGCATCATTACATCTAACAAAACCAAATCATAATGGTTTGCGACCGCTTTGTTTAAGCCTTCCATCCCGTCACAGGCCGTATCTACTACGTATCCGCTTTGGGCAAGGTCAAACTCAAGCAGTTCTCTTATTTCATCATCATCGTCAACAACTAAAAGTCTTTTTTGCATAATATTTTACCTCTGCATTTATTATATTAATAATGTTGAATATTTGCAATTTTCATCCAATTTTGTCATTATTAATTAATGAATTATATTTGGTTTTTAATAATACTTGTTTCGATAATCTCTGCGGCTTTCACAGGCAAAACAGACGCTTTGGTGAATGCGATTTTGTCGGGTGCACAAAAGTCTATTGAAATTGCGATTTATCTCGCGGGGATAATGGCTTTTTGGCTTGGCATAATGAAAATCGCAGAAAAATCAGGACTCGTGGACTTGATTGCAAAGGCACTGACGCCTGTGGCAAGAATGCTTTTTCCTGAAGTACCGAAGGACAGCCCTGTAATCGGTGACATCGCGATGAATTTCACTGCGAACGCTTTCGGGCTTTCGAACGCGGCCACTCCAATCGGCATCCAAGCAATGAAGGAACTCCAAAAAGTTAATCAAGACAAGGATTCTGCGTCGAACGCTATGTGTACGTTGCTGGCAATGAACACGGCAGGGTTTCAAATCGTTCCTGCGACCGTGATTGCAGTACTTGCTTCTTGCGGGGCGAAAAACCCCACTTTTATAATCTTTCCGACGCTTATCGTAACAAGCATTGCTTTTGTCAGCGCAATTGTGATTGTAAAAATTCTCGAAAAATTAACAAAACCGCAGCCCTCGTCGCTCGCATCCGAATCGGAGGCGATGAATGATTAAAGTCTTTTTTGATACTGTTTCGATATGGCTGATTCCTGCAATAATCTTGATTGTTCTGGTTTTTGGGATTATAAAAAAAGTACCGGTTTACGAAACTTTCATTGATGGTTCGAAAGATGGATTAAAGGTTGCTGTGGAAATCATTCCGTATTTGATTGCGATAATTGTCGCTGTTTCAATGCTTCGGGCGTCTGGGGCTGTTGAACTCGCTCAATCTTTGCTTTCAGGGATTTTGACAAGGTTTGATATTCCTGTTGATGTTTTGCCTGTGATGCTTGTGCGTTCGCTTTCCGGAAGTGCTGTTTTAGGGATTTTCTCAGACATTGCACATCAATTCGGACCTGATTCTTATGTGACAAAACTCACGGCCATTATGGTTGGGAGTTCTGAAACGACTTTTTATGTTCTCGCGGTTTATTTCGGTTCCGTCGGGATAAAAAAGTTCCGCCATGCGCTTTGGGCAGGGCTTTTGGCTGATGTTGTCGGGATTGTTGCGGCGATTGTGGTCGCAAGGTTCTTATTTTTATAAACATAATATTAAAGGATGAAAAATGATTAAAAAAATACTCACAACCTTAATGATAGCCTCTGTTTTTGTACTTTGCGGCTGCAAAAAATCTGAACAAGACGAAACGAAAAGCCAGTTGAGCGAAATAAAAAAACGCGGTGAATTAATTGTCGGAGTGAAATTCGATTCAAAGCCTTTCGGATTTGTCGAAAACGGAAAACTTCAGGGCTATGATGTAGATATTGCGCACCTTATGGCGAAGAGAATTCTCGGAAACGAAAGACTGGTGAGATTTGTGGAGGTTTCTCCTTCGAATAGGATTTCGAAACTTAACTCCGGCGAAGTCGATATGGTTGTTGCAACTATGACGATTACCCCTCAAAGGCTCGAAGTTGTTGATTTTTCGCTACCTTACTACTATACAGGCCAGGCGATTATGATTAGAAAAGGCACCTCCATAAAAAAAGTCGGTGACCTTAACGGGCGCCGCGTAATTATCGTTTTGGGTACAACGAGCGAAAAGAATTTGAGATACTTTGCGCCTGAGGCTCGCCTTCAAGGATACAAGTCTTATCAGGAGGCTTTTGCGGGTTTCCAAAATAACAAAGCAGAAGCTATGACCAGCGATGACAGCATTCTTGCGGGTTTTGTGCTTGACCATCCCGAGTTTATGATGCTTCCTCAAAGGTATTCTCAAGATGGCTATGGGATTGCATTTCGCAAGGGCGAGGAGTCCCAATCTCTTCGAAATGAAGTTAATCTCGCCATCGGCGAACTTCGCCAAAAGGGCAGACTCAATCAACTGAAAATGCAGTGGATGCCTTTGTCCAGCGGAAACTTCAAGGAATCAGAAAAGAAGTAAATCAGCCAATTTCTCCTCAAAACTTGTTTTGTGGAAATTAATCTTTGATGAGATTATCGGCTGCTTGTATTCTGAAGAATTTACCGAACGAGCGTCAACAATCGGTGATGGCGGCATTATTGTCCATTTGTAAAGTGCTGTGGACATGCGGCGGAAGAATTTTTGGAGCCATTGGAGTTTTTGTTCTTCGCTCAGCGGTTCACCGATTTCGCGCTGATTTTTTTCGTACAAAAATTCGGCGCCCATCATATCAGCGATTGTTTGCTGCAAGTTTTCGACACGCCAGATGACTTCATCCAAAAACTCATACGGCATAAGCGCCTCTTCCGCGAGCAGAGGCTTTCCTGTTTTCGGGTTTATCGCCAATTCTGCGCCGGGGCGTTTTGCGATAATCGATTCGGGAATCGCATTTTTTATAGGACGATTTTTGTTCATCCACTTTGCCAGAGCAAAAAGTTTTGTTTTTGAGACATCCGCAATCGGCGCAAAACCGCCCGACATGTCGCCGTTAATCGTGGCATAACCCATATAAAGTTCAGACTTGTCAGAGGTTGCAATCGGTAAGCAAGACTCAAACTCGTTCGCAATTCCCCACAAAATCAATGCTCTTGAGCGCGCCTGAATGTTGTCATTCGTAAATGATTCTTTGTAACGGCAGTCCCATTTTTCTTGAACGGCGGAAAAAACAACGTCAAACTCTTTTCTTGTCGAATCGAACATATCTTTAATGCTTATTTCCGTGAAATTTATGCCGAGGTTTTTTGCAAGAATTGAGGCATCGTTTTTACTTTCACTGCTTGTTATTTTTGAGGGCATACTCACTCCGAAAACGTTTTTTGCGCCCAACGCATCTGCTAAAAGTACCGCATTCACTGTCGAATCCAATCCTCCTGAAAGCCCGAGGACAGCGCGTTTGAACCCTGTTTTTTTGAAGTAATCTTTAACCGACTGAACAATTGTCAAATAGGTTCTCTCCAAGTCAGGCTCGTGGTCAAGGCTGAATTCTTTTTGAGAATTCAATGTTTTTTCAAGCCCGTTAGGAAGCGGGTAAATTTTGCCTTGGGAGGCTTTCGGTGAAACAATAAAGAACTGCTCTTCATAGGATTTTGCACGGAAAATAAGATCTCCTTGTGAGTTATAAACCCTCGAAGCTCCCTCAAATGAAAGCGCCTCACCTGAGCCCACCTGATTCACATAAACAACAGGGGTTTTGTGTTTTTTTGCTGCAAAACCAAGCATATTGTGTTTTAGTTGTTCTTTTTTTGCTCTTGTAACAGAGGCAGAGCAATTTAAAATGTAATCGGGCTTTGCCTCAGCCACCACTGCCACAGGGTCAATTTCATAAAGGTTTTTCTCAAAAAATTCAAAGTCGTTCCAGCCGTCTTCACAAACGATTATTCCGGCTTTGTCGTTAACGATTGTCACGATACGGTTTTCGGAATTGACGGGCGCTGACTCAAAATGTCTGTAGTCATTGAATTCTGCATAGTTTGGCAAAAGAGTTTTGCGGATGATTTTTTCGATTTTTCCGTCGGACAAAACCGCCATTGAATTGTAATATTTTTTTCCTGTTTTGTTTTTATTGAACTCTGCAAAGCCCATTATAACTTTTGTTTTAGGGAAGCTTTCAGTCTTTTTTGCAAGAGCTTCAAGCCATTCTACATTCTCTTCAACAACAATCGGGAATCTGTCGATGAAGTCTCCAATCGGATAACCAATCAAAAAAAGTTCAGGAAAAACGATTGCGTCAGCTTCAATTTTTTGAGCCCATTTTATCCACTCAAAAGCTTTTAGCGCATTGCCTTTGACGTCGCCTGATGTTGGATTTGCTTGTGCGAGAACAATTTTTCCGTTTGCGGTTAATTCTTGTATTTCTTGCGCAATAGATTTTTTCTCGTCTTCTGACAAGTTGCCTTCAAGAAGGTCTTTGTCTATTTTTTCTGACAATTCATAAATTTTTTCGTTCATCTTCTTTTCCATAAAACCTTTTTCTTCTATTTTAGCAAAAAAAAACCGCTTGTCTTATTCAGACTCACGGGTGCAATTTTTATAGATAAAGTGTGTTCTTAACAATTTACTTTGTTATTAACCAAATTACTCTATGTCGTTGATTTCGTCAATACTCTTAAGGTAGAGTGGCAGAGGCTTTTGAATAAGAAAAAATTTAAATTTTCATCAATTTTTTTTAAATAAGTTGAATTTTTTATTCAATTTTAAAAAAACATATCCCTGATTTTTAAATAATAAAAAAACAAGGATATATTTTTAAAAAACTTATGTATTTTTTAACTTTTTTATTTGTTACAAAAATTAACAAAAGTCGAAGTTTCAAAAAACTCGAAAGTTGAAAAGCCAACCTCGAATTCTGAAAGTTCTATGCATCCGCGAACTCTTGCTGGTCTTGGACTTCGCTGTTTTCTGATTCTGTTTTTACGTATTCGTAGTTGCTCATTGCCGCAACTTCTTTTGCCCAAGATTCAATAATATCATCTTGCGAGGCTTCGTAAGAAATCGGTTTTCCGATTTGAACGATGACTTTAGACTTGAACGGAATCCAATTGTATTCTTCGCATCCGGTGATTGAAATCGGCAGAATGTCCCATTTTGCGGCTTTTGCGATTACTGCAAAACCTTTGTTTACTTTTTCAATGGTTTTTTCTCTTTTTATGCCGCCTTCTGGGAAAATACCCAAGAGCCAATTTGTTTTGTAAAGTTCTTTCACTGTTTTGATTGTTGAAACTTCGAGTTTCTCACGATTTACTGCAAAAGCACCCAACCAGTCCATATTGGTTGTGAAGAAAAATCCGTTATCTTCAAAAAGTTCTTTTTTCGCCATATAAGCAATCGGCTTCATCACTGCAATTGAAACCAAAAACGGGTCAAGGTGAGAGATGTGATTTGCTGCACAGATGAATTTACGGTCTTTGGGAATATTTTCTTTCCCTCTTATTTCGAATTTGTAGAAAAGCCAAAAGATTGGAGTTGCGATAAAAGCGCACCACAGCGCCTGATAAAGGAATCTAAAAAAGTTAAATTCCTCTGCACATCTTCTTGCATAATTCTTTTTCATTTAATTACCCCGGTTCTTTCTGATGAACTATTCCAGCACGTATTCTTTTCCTGTTAATTCTGAAATTATTACGCACCATTGTTTCATCATATCGTCAATATCATCGCTGTATGGAATCATTTTACCGATTTTCACAGTCAGTTTGCCACAAAACGGCCATTTCGGTTTTTGGTCCGATCCGATAATTGCAACAGGAAGAATCCCCGCTTTTGTGGCTTTTGCAAATGATGCAAAACCTCTCGTGATTTTTTCGACACGTTGACTCGAATCCCTTGTTCCTTGAGGGAAAAGCCCAAGCATCCATTTTGTGTTTTTTATAGACAAAGCTGTTTTGATTGTTGAAACTTCGACTTTGTCACGTCTTACTGCGAAAGCGCCGCAGTAATCCATTAGTTTTCTTGAGAAAAACTTTTCAAAAAGTTCTTCTTTTGCCATAAACGCAATTGATAAGTCTAGCGCAAATGGCAGTAAAAACGGGTCTTTACCCGAGATATGGTTAGCCGCTACGATGAACCTTTCATCGGTTGGAATGTTTTCTTTTCCTTCTACGCTGAAATCATACATTAGTTTTATGTATGAACCGAAACAAAAGCTGCACGCAAACCACAGGAAAAACGTCCTGAATTTGTTATAAACCTTCTCATCTCTTTTTGAATATTCACTCATAAAATTACCTTTGATATAATTATAGCCCTGTTTTTTTATAAAGAAAATGCTTTTTTGATTGACTCTCTGTACGGAGGGTAAAGAACCCCTTTTTCCGTGATTATGCCTGTAATAAGTTCATTCGGCGTCACATCGAAGCCCGGATTGATAACGTTGATTCCTTGCGCACATACAGTTTTTCCGTTGATGTGAGTTACTTCTTCGTGATCGCGTTCTTCAATAGGAATTTCTTTTCCCGTTTCAATTGAAGTGTCAATTGTAGAAAGCGGTGCTGCGATGTAGAAAGGAATGTTGTGATATTTTGCGACGATTGCGACATTGTAGGTACCGATTTTGTTTGCAGTGTCACCGTTTGAGGCGATTCGGTCAGCACCGACAACGACCATGTCAATCATTCCTTTTTCCATAAAATAACCACTCATCCCGTCAGTGATAAGAGTCACAGGGATTCCGTCCATCGCAAGTTCAAACGTAGTGATTCTTGCACCTTGTTGTCTCGGACGTGTTTCATCGGCAAAAACCTGAATTGTGTTGTCTTTTGCAAATGCCGAACGAACGACGCCAAGCGCCGTGCCATAACCCACTGTTGCCAACGCACCTGCGTTGCAGTGAGTGAGAATCGTTGCCCCTTTTTTTACAAGTTCTGCACCGTAGTCGCCCATTTTTTTATTTATTTCAATGTCTTCGTTTTCGAGTTTGATTCCGTTTTCGATGAGAATTTCAACGATTTCATCAACACTTTTTCCTGATTTAACAGATTCTTTTGCAAGTTCAAATTGTTTGTCAACCGCCCACATGAGGTTAACAGCAGTGGGTCTTGAACTTTTAAGGTAAACAGCTTTTTCTTCAAGTTTTGATAGAAATTCGTTTACATCTTTTGTTGTTTGAGAAAGTTCGATTGCCGCGAGAACGAGCCCGTGTGCGCCTGCAATCCCAATCGCCGGAGCGCCTCTGACGATCATCGTTTTGATTGCATCGAACATTTCATACGATGTTTTTATGTCAACCTTTTTGTATTCGTAAGGAATGACAAGCTGATCTACCATTCTTGAAACTTTTTCTTCTTTTATCCACTCGATTGTTTTTATTTTTGACTTAAATTCCATTTTTTACCTTTTCTCTAATTTTTACTCTTCTATATTCAAATCTGTTTGAGATTCTTCCGGCTGAGGCTCAATCTGGTTGTATATGAACATTGTCACAAGCCCTGAAAACGCGTTCATAAGCGCACTTAAGATTGCCACAAAAAATACCATCATTATCAAAACGAAAAAACCTGAGCGAAACAAAAGGCTCACTCCAAGATAGTATGATCCTTTATAAATAAATCCGATAATCGTTGCCAGCGGAATGAAAGAAACGGAAAAACCCAAAAAAGAAATAAATCCGATAATTGCACCATACATCGCACCGAGTTTCGGTTCGAGGATTCCTATCATCTCGAGCTTTTTCATGTAAACAAAAATAATCGGCGCGGCAAGAACGACCAAACCGAAAAACGAAAAGTTACAGATAAACGGGATTATCGTCAAAACCCCCAGCACAAGCCCTAAAATACCTGACAGCGCTGCCATTCTTTTAAATAAAACTTCTTGTATCATCTTAATATCTCCGTGTAATTAATTATAAACTAAACTTGAACCTAAATCGAAACATATTTTGATAAGTCACATTCAACATTGCGTGCGTGACAAACGGCAATTGCAATTGAATCGACGGTATCATCGAGCTTTGGCCAGCATTTCCGTCATTACAAACCATCTTTTCGACAGCCGTTGAGACTTCGTCTTTTGTTGCCCTGCCATAGCCCGTTATTGTTTGTTTTACCACAATCGGGGTATATTCCACAGCCTCAACAGAGTACTTATCAAGGGTCATCATGATTACCCCTCTGGCCTTTGAAAAAGGGATAAATGTTTTAATGTTTTTGAAGAAATAAATCTTTTCAACTCCGTCAGTATCCTGATTTTATTTTTTTATAATTT
>CAZIVG010000042.1:0-11303 GCA_964542595.1 uncultured Muribaculaceae bacterium
TGCATCGAGTTTTTTCATCTGTTCACAAACAGGTCCGAACAGGTCAAACCCCTTTTGTTCAACAAGTCTTGAGACAACCGCAATCAATGGTTTATCTTTTTCATAAGGCAAGCCGAATTTTTCTAATACAGCTTTTTTCGCTTTTTCTTTACCGCTCATGTCTTTTATGCTGAAGGTCTTGGGGATAGATTTGTCTGTTTCAGGATTGTAAACGCTGTAATCGACCCCGTTTAAAATTCCGAGGAGTTTATGCGCATTGTGGTTCAAAGTCCAATCAAGGCCCTGTCCTCCTTCATAGGTTTTGATTTCGTTAACATAATTCGGAGATACAACAACAATTTTGTCGCTGTAATTTATCGCACCTTTCATCCAGTTCAACATTCCAAAATGCTCGACTCCCCAACAATTCCAGACATCTTTGTGATCAAGCTGTGCAAAATAAAGCAAATCATCGAACCACTGCCCCTGGTAAGCAATGTTGTGGATTGAAAAGAAATTTTTTGTGTCTTTGAAAAACGGATCTTCTTTGTAATTCACTTTCATAAAAATCGGAATCATAGCCGTATGCCAATCATTCGAATGGATGACATCGGGTTTGAAGTTCAAAAGCCTTGCATATTCAATTGCAGCATGTGAAAACGCGATGAACCTTTCATGTTCATAACGTGTGTCAATTCCACGAGGATAAACTTCATGAAAAGGCGCAAAATACTTACTGTTGTCGAGGAAGAAAACATTAACGTTTGTGTCAGACAGTTTTGCCATTTTTAAGTTGAAAAAATATTGCCCAAAGCTGTAGTCAATTGTCAGCTTAGAATTTGGGAGGTCTTTAATCCCATATTTTTCTTGGTCAACACAGCCATGCAGCGGAGTAAAAATTGCCACTTCGTGACCCATTTTTTCAAGAATCTTAGGCAAAGAACCCATTACATCGGCCAACCCGCCAACTTTGGAAAAAGGTGCCACTTCAGCAGAAACAAACATTATTTTCATGATAAACCCTCTATCTTGTCCAAACAATTATATCCTTTAATGAAGAAGAAAAAAAGACCCCTTCTTAAATATAATTTATGAAGAGGTCAGTCACATGCATAATCTAAACAACAAGTGCTTAGAAATCTTTAATTAATTACCATTCGATAATTACAGCACCCGGAGCGCCTTTGCCGCCGTCACCGGAAAGTCCTAAAAGCTCACCGTTTGATTGTAATTTGGGTTCGCTTGGGTTGGCTCTGCCACCACCACCACCTGCACCGAATTTTTTGCCATTACCTGCAGGGTCACAGTGGGGTGGTCTTCCTGGTATAAATACATTTTTTGTTTCGGTGACTGTAACTTTTTCTTCTTTTTCACAACCATCACCGTTGTATACTAGACCTCTGTTATCTCCAAAGCAACCTGAATCTCTAAAAATATAGCATCTATAGAAACTTGTTCGATTTATATTGAACTCTTTAGTTACCGACTCATTGTCTTCAAGAACATAACAACTGGTTGTATCAAGTGGAGGAAGTGATGAAGAGACAAATTCTCTTGCATCTTTGATATAATTGGATAATAATAAGAATTCACCTAAAGTGGGCAATGAGCGGCCTAATGCGTCTTTTTCCAAAACATAAGCAGAATTTTCAGCGAATTCTAAAAATGCTGGAATTGTTCTTACAACAGTTCTGTTTATTCCACCAAAGTCAGTGTAAGTAATTTCGTCAGGAGTCGAACACGTTTTTTTAACGCATTTAAAATCTTCATATGTCACCGTAACATCCTCATTGCGGTCTTTTGTCGCTCCCTCTACGCACTCGGGGCCTATTTCACCTCCGTCAGTACCACTCCAAAGAGAGTTCTCTCCTGGTAGCGGATCTGTGAGTGTTTTATCGACCTCGCCGGGATTTCCGCCGTTGGCCGTTAGCATGAAATTTTTATTGAGTTTGTCGCCTACTATTTTTAGTTCTACCATTCCGCCCTTTTTTGTACTCTCTGCGGCAGGAGGGATGGTAATTTCTGCCTTACCTTTAATTGAGGAAAGGAACATATTTCTTAGTTCACCTGCATTACCTCCTTTGGCGTGCCATCTTCTAAGTTGGCTTACTATAATTGCGCCGCTAGAGCCATTATAACCACTTGGACTTCCGCCTTTGGGTGGTGTGTGGGCTCCATCTCCGGAGCCTGCGGGAACAACAGCAGGTAAGCTTAATTTAGCGCCTCCACCGTCCCATCGCCTAGTGGCACCAGATATACCAGCGTAAGAGGCGTCAATTTTACCATTTGACAAGCTTACTGTGGGACTTTTCCCGCCGCTACCTCCTGCACCGCCACCGCATACGATTTTCATCAAGAAGTTACGGCCGCAGCCTCGACCAAGACCTCCACCTCCGCCATAGGTAACAATTTTTACATCGCCATTTTTGCCGTTGAAAGAACTCCCTGTCCCATCGCCTGCCCAGTATGCCGCGTCAGGGTCTTTCCAGCCACCGTTCCACCTCGGGTCGCCTCCATCTCCGCCTTTTCCTACCGAATAGGAATAAACATTTCCTCTTGTTAAATAAGCATTTACCTTTGCGAAAGAGGATGAACCACCGGCACCGGGACCGTAATCTGAGTTGTTATTGGCACCACCTGATCCACCTCCGCCGCCAACAACACTAATCTCGTAAAAACCTGACTCCAGAGTTTCTTCTGTATAGTGAGCGAGAGTCCAGTCACTTGATCCGGATGTTTTTTCTAAAAATTTCTGATATTTAGAGACGCCATTTCCACCTCCACCTCCGCCACCAATCAATGTTATTGAGAAGTTACGCGCTTGGGCAGGTGGTTTAAACTCACAAGAATCCGTGCCAGTTTTTGTCCAAGTGTTAGGGTTATTCGGGTCTCCGTTGTCCGCTTCTTTCGAATAATAAACATACTCATCTGCACTATTTCTTGTGCACATCCACACACCATGCCCACTGCTGGTTAGGTCGCGTTTTTTCTTTGTCAAGACTGGAATTGTTGCCAGAGTAATCAAGCAAACAATTAATAGAGTAATTAA
This sequence comes from uncultured Muribaculaceae bacterium, assembly GCA_964542595.1. Taxonomy (GTDB): domain Bacteria; phylum Cyanobacteriota; class Vampirovibrionia; order Gastranaerophilales; family Gastranaerophilaceae; genus Limenecus. The sequence continues at coordinate 3,029 of CAZIVG010000042.1, forward strand.
TGCTTCTGCAAGCGAAAAACCTTTTTCTTTTTTCCAAATCTTTTTCATAGCGGCTCCTGTTATAAATTAATGAATAATAATCTTTTTCTTTAATTACATGGACTAAATTAAAGTAATAAGTTAATTATACCACATTTTATAATGTTTTAATCAAATAAATGGAGATAAATTAAATCAAAGCATTATTTTAAAAGTTTATTTTTGACGAAATAATGTTGGTTAGAATGGTTACGTTATGTCTAATATAAAGAAATTATTGGGAAGCCAAATTAAGAAAATCAGAAAAAGCAGAAATCTCACACAAGAGCAACTTGCCGAAATGATTGGTATTGAGGTGCCAAGTTTGAGCAACATCGAAACAGGAAAGTTCGCACCTTCAGTCGAAAATTTGCAAAAATTGAGTCAAGCTCTATCAGTAGATTTGTGGGAGTTTTATTATTTCAATGCAAAACCTCACGAACTAATGCGTATAGAAATACAAGACAAAATAGAAAATGACGACAAATTAACAAAAATTTTGTATAATTTCTTAAAAGCAGTTGAATAATATTTGAATTAATTAAGCCGAGGCGGCTTCTTCTTGTGCAGGCTTTTTGTAAGGGATTGCATATAATTCGCCATAAAATTCTTCTTGATAAACGTCAATTTCTGCTTCAGGCTCTGCCGTCAAAAACAGTAATGCAATGTAAGCAGAAATTTTGTCCAAACCAAGAAGTGTCAACGTAGAAAGCTCAACTTTTTCGTTGGTCTCGAACATTTTTTTGAGATTTTCATGAAGCACCTCAACGCTTTTTTCGATGTATTCATCGTGCGCAAGATTCACAATATCATCGGCGGTGAGTCTTGCATAAGAACGAACGCGTCTTTTTGCACGCTCGTGCGCATTTTTCAAAGACTGTTTTCTGTCCAATTCTTCATAAAACTGAAGCTGTTTTATAAGGTCTTTCAAATTGACCATTCTACTTCTGTTCAAGCGGATACTGGTTCTTCTTTGCAAGACTTCGTCAAGAGAAATAACGTTATTTGTGTTAATTTCTTCTTCGTCCCAACTGTTGTCTTCCATTTCAAATTCATCGAAAGGCTCTTCAATACCCTCAATTTGGTTCGCATCGATTCCCTCCAGAACGTTTGACTTGAGGCGCAAAAGAATCGCCGCAAAAAGAAGCGTCCTTCCTGTTAAGCGAAGGTTTTGGGCTTTCATCTGGAAAAGGTGGGTGAGATATTTGTCTGTGACATCAACGATATCGACATTCCACGGGTCAATTTTCCCGTTTTTTGCCATGCTCACAAGGATTTCAATCCCGTCAACCTGCTGAGAGGCTTCTCCTGTCGAAATCATAGACATATTATCAAATACGTCAGCAGCCGCGCCTGATGTTTCAGGTGCATAAAATTCGTGGCTTAAATTAGATTCGGCTGTTTCTGTCATCTTTATAAGTTTCCTCTGCTTTCTGCTGTTTTAATAAGATTGAAGCAGTTGCTTTATCCCTTAGTCCCTTAGTTTCACTCCCGTTACGCGAGTGATACCTTTTTCTTTTTGAGTTACGCCGATTGTCCTATTTGCTGATTCTATCATAGGTTTTCTGTGGCTAACTACTACAAATTGCGTATTTTCCGCCTGCGTTTTTACCATATCCGCAAGCTTCTCAACGTTGATACCGTCAAGGTTTGCGTCCACTTCATCAAACGCATAAAACGGCGCCGGCAAATATCTTTGAATTGCGAACACAAACGCAAGTGCTGTGAGTGATTTTTCTCCGCCTGACATCAAATTAAGGCGGGTTTTTTCCTTGTCTCTCGGCTGTGCTTCGATAGTCATACCGCCTTGGAAAGGCTGGTCTGCGTTATCCAATAATAACGTGCCTTCCCCTTCTGACAGTCTGTGGAAAATCTCTTTGAAGTTGTCGTTTATGTTGTTGTAAGTGTTCATAAACGTGTCTTTTTTAAGGTTTTCGTAACCCTGCATTCTTTCAGTAATCTGGTTTTTTTCGTTCGTCAGGGTATCAATTTTTGTCTTAAGTTCGTTCTGACGCTCCGAAACCTCGTCATAAGACTTAATCGCACGCATATTAACGTCCCCGAGTTCGTCCATACGCCTTTGAAGCCTTTGGATTCTACCAGTGATTTCTTCGACAGAAATCTCAATTTCTTCGAGTTTTGTGAGGTCGATTCCGTTTTCTTTTAATTCCTCTTTAACCCCGTCCAACTGCGGTTCAAGTTCACGTCGGCGCGCTTTAAAGGCCTCAATTTGCTCTGCAATTTTTTCAACGTTCAAGTTGAGAAGATTTTTTTCCTTGTCGAGTTCGAGGTACTGATTGTTAACCGCATCACGTTCTGTTTGAATCTCAATGAGTTTTTCGCCAAGTTCTTTAATTTTAATTTCAAGAACTTCAATCTTTTTGTTAAGCTCTTCAATCTCTTCTTTGTACTTAACTTTGTCCGTCGCAAGTACTTCATTGTCCTTGTGCAAACGTTCGATTTCTTTGTTGTGTGTTTCAATAACATCTGTCTGGAATGCGATTGCGCGGTTAAATCCTTCGATGTCGTTTTGGCAGACTCCGATTTTTGATTCAAATTGTTTAATCTGGTTTTCAGTTGCTTCCGTCAATTTTTTAAGGTTAGTCAACTCCTCAGGACTCATCTTTTCCTCAATCTCTTTGATTTCTTCTTCGAGTTTAAGGGTTTTTTCGCCTAAATCAATATGTTTTTGCTCCATCGCATCGAGGTCAGCTTCAAGTTTCTTGATTTTCGGTTCTGCTGCTGCAATTGCGGCTTTTCTTTCGTTAATATTGTTTTCGTTTTCCTCAGAATTTCTCACGAGACTTTGGAGTTCCATCTTCGCCTTGTTATGCTCGGTCATTGAGTTTGAGTAAGAAATTCTTACCTTGTCGAGTTTTTCTTCAAGTTGTCTTTTCTTCGTTTCGAGTTCCGCATAGCTTGCTTCGAAAGCTTTGAGTCTTTCTTTGAACTTTGCAAGTTCATCATCTTGGGTTTGGCTGAATTTCATGCCCGAGCGTTTTTGAGAGCCACCTGAAATTGAGCCGGATTTTTCAAACATTTCGCCGGTTAGCGTGACCATTCTGTATTGCCCAATGAGTTTTCTTGCGCTGTTATAATCTTCTACGACAAGGGTTTCGCCGAGAGCATGGAAGAAAACGTTCAAATATTCATCGTCAAAATCAATCAGGTTTATTGCAAAATCAATAACCCCTTTGTCTTTGGGGAGCCTCAAAGAACGAGGCGCTTTGTTGATTTTGTTCAACGGTAAAAAGGTTGCACGACCCGCATTTGCGCTTTTCAAAACTTCAATGGCAATTCTTGCAACTTCGTCATCATCAACAACGATATTTGCCATTCTTCCGCCCATAGCGACTTCGAGTGCTGTCGAATATTCCTTGTCAACCTGTCCCAATTGAGCCAGCGTAGCGTGAACTCCGCTGATTTTTGCATTCAAAACCGTATCCACTGCCCGACCGAAATTCACATCCTCAAAAGCCTGTTTTTGCGCTTCCATTTGTGAAATCTTACGATATGCAGTTTGGACATTGTATTGGACATCAGTCAATTCGTTTTTGGTTTTGTCCAGTTCGTACAAAGTGTTTTGCTGAATTGTTTTGAAGTCTTCGAGTTCTTTTCCGAGTTCTTCAACCTGAACTTCCAGGCGGTCTTTGTTGCCCGCAAAATTTACCTTAAACTCCTCGAATTCCTCGATTCGTTTTTTATTGTCTTCGACTTCTTTAATGAGGCTGTTTAATTCTGATTCCATAGGCGCTTTTGCCTGAATCAGCTTAGTTTCCTCGTCTTTTGCCTGTTCAAACTGCTTTCTTAAATCGTTTCTTTTTTCAACATATTTATCAGCAGTTTCACTTAGTCCCGAAACCTCCTGCAAAATGCTTAAAAGCTTGGCTTTTTCGGCATCTCTTTGCTCTTCGAGAGCTTTAATTTCTTTTTCTTTTTCCTCGATTTGAAGTTTCGCTTTTTCGTTCTTTTGGTTTAAGTTTTCAATACCGTTCTTAGCGTTTTCAACCGTTTTCAGGTTGTCTTGGATATTTTTTTCGGCATAATTTATAGCCGCTTCTTTTCTGTCCGCCTGACCTTTTATTTCTTCAACCTGTTTTTTAACTTCAATCTGCTCGGCTTCACCTTTTTCTTTCACAAGGTCAGAGAGTTCGTCGAGCTTTGTTTTAACTTTGAGAAGTTCGTCGTCGAGTTTTTTTACTTTGACTTCTTCTTCTTTTTTCTTTTTATTCGCATCTAAAATGCTTTCGTGCGCGCGTTCCAGACCTTTTTTAATCTCGAAATACTTAACAGTAGTTATTTTACTCTCGAGTTCGATTTTTTCGTCTCTTAATTTCTGATATTTTAAGGCCACTTCACGCTCGGCTTTCAGCTGTTCCAGCCTTGTTTCAACTTCTGAAAGGATTAAAAGCGAGTTTTGAACACGAGCATCAACTGTTGAAAGTTCGTTTTGAGCCTGTTCGATACGACGGTCAAAGTCCGCCACGCCTGCGATTTCGTCGATAATTTTTCTTCTTTCAACATCAGAGCAGTTTGTAATAGACATTACGTCGTTTTGCATGATTACGTTGTAGCTGTTCGGGGTGATGTTGTATTTTTCCAAAACTGTGTGAATATCAGTCAGGGTAACGATTTTGTCGTTGAAATAATAAATGCTGTTGTAGCCTTGTGAGGCTTTTTTGATTTTACGAGCAACCGTAAACTCTTTTTCATCGCCTTGTTCGGGTGCAAATGTGACTTTTACGATAGCTTCATTTCTTCGGGTATGGGTTGAAATTAATTGTGAGATTTTTTCGGCTCTTAATGTTCTCGAAGTCGAAAGACCCAAAGCAAAAAGCACGCTGTCGATGATGTTACTTTTCCCTGAGCCGTTAGGTCCCGAGATTGTTGTAAAACCTTTCAAAAGCGGTATGGTTATTTTGTTCGCGAACGATTTAAAGTTATCGATTTCAACTTCTTTAATGTACATTAAACTGTTCTAATCCCAAGTATCTAGATATATGTAATTCATTGTCTTATAAAGACATGGTTTAGTCAAAAAGGTTACGATTGATTAAATTTTGCTCACTTTTTTCTCGAATGTATAAATTCTGCTGTTCAGCCAGGAGTAGAATTTTATAATTGTTAGGATATCTTCGAAATCGTCAGGTCTTTTTAGGTTTTTTGTCATTCTTTCGATAGTTTGTAATTTTGTTTCGAAAGTTTTTTTAATTTCTTTAATTTTTTCTTGTCTGGTCATTTCGTAACCTTTCTTATTGAATTGTTGATTTATAAGTTAATTATTAACTATATGATTAATAATTTTATTTTAATTGTTCATTTCTGTCAACGATTTATAATAAGAAATATGAAAATAAATGAATTAAATGACTATATTTTAATAAAATATCTTTCTGATGAAGAGAAAATAACTCATAAAGAGTTATCAGAAAAAATTGATGAATACAAAGGCAAAAAAACTTCACCATCAAATTTTTCGAACAAGCTTAAAAACAATCGCTTAAGAGTGGATGAACTAAGGTTTATATGTGATTTATTGGGATATGATTTGATTGTAGAAAAAAAAGAAAAAACAATATCCGACAAGCAAAAGTAACAGCAAATTGTTATAAACAAAATATTTTTAGATAATTTAAAAATGAACAAGAGTTTTATAAAAAGAGTTGGCAAAAATATAAAGAATTTAAGGAAAGAAAAAGGTCTTTCTCAAGAGGCACTTGCCTTTGAGTCAAAAATATCAACATCGATGGTTGGCATGATTGAAACCGCGCGCAACGACATCACCTTATCAAAAATCTACGCCATCGCAAAAGCACTCGACGTGGAACCTTGTGAATTACTGAAATAGCCTAAATCTCGACCTCGCCTTGCCTCAAAACAACAATCTCGTCGCTCACAGCCAAAGCCACTGTCGAAGCCAAACCCTTCGACTCGAATCCGTAATCCTCAAACACATAAGCCACATGCGACCCGATATTCTCAACCGCCTCGCCATAAGAAGCGGCCGCAGGCTGATCTGAAAGGTTTGCGCTGGTCGTCGCAAGCACATGCCCGTCCACTACCTCACAAAGCTTTTTAAAAACTGGATTATCAGGAACCCTTATTCCCACTGTATTTTGAAAAGAAGTGATGTAATCAGGGGTAAAATCTGATTTCTCAAAAATCAACGTCAACGCACCCGGAAAGTGTTTTTTCATGAGTTGATTCGCTGTTTCAGGGATGTGTTTTACATAAGGCAAAAGATGCTCAACACTGTCAGACATCAATATCAAAGGTTTTGAACGGTCACGGTTTTTAAGTTCGTAGATGTTTTCAGCCCCTTTTTCAGAGTTCGGCAAACATCCAACCCCCCAAACAGTATCTGTGACAAACGAAACTACGCCGCCGTTTTTGAGTTTTTGGTTCAAATCTTTTACAAAGTTTTCATCATCAAAAATTTTCATAGCATCTCACTAACGTTTTCTCAATTTCAAAAGTTTACCCTTCGCTCTGCCGTAAAGTTCAAAAACATAAGGAATTCTTACAAATGCAGCCAACAAGCTATACACAACAGCGCAAATCAATGTCATCAAAAGGATTTTCACAATCAAAAGCAACTGTGTCGGCTCAAAATATTTATCCCAAACCTTGTACGCACCAAGACAGACAAAATATGTGACAACAGAAATTCCTGCCATCTTAAACAGGTTTTTGAAGTAAATTCCATAGTCCATGCTCATTTTCTTTTTAATCAAAAGTCCTAGCCAAAAACCGTTTATCAATGTCACAAAAGAAGTCGAAAGAGTTATCCCGCCGATTCCCATTTGTTTCACGAATAAAAAGTTCAAAACGAATTTTATTACAATCGAAGAAAGTGCAACCAAAAACGGGGTTTTGGAGTCGTTAAAAGCGTAAAACACTCTCGTTATCGAATCTCTGAAAACGTAGAAAATTATCGAAACAGAAAGATAACAAAGTGCCTCAGAAACCATCATTGTGGCCACTTCATTAAACGCTCCTCTTTGGAAAATCAACTGAATTGCATTAGTTGAAAGTAAGATTATCAAAACCAAAATCGGAAAAGCGACAAAGTTTAACAGCCCGACCCCTTTATTGAAATAATATCTGATATTGTTGTAATCTTTTTCGCCGACAAGTTTTGAAAAAATCGGAAATAAAGGAACCAAAAACGCCGTAACCAAAACCCCCACAGGGAACTGGAAAAGCCTGTTTGCATAACCGATTGCAGACCATGCGCCTTCTTGAAGCTGCGATGCAAAAAACATGTCAACATAAATATAGACCTGGCCCACAGTCGAACTCAAAATCGCAGGGAACAAAAGTTCCAAAATATTATTAAACTGAGGATTGTGAACAACATCGAGGTTTGGACGCAACTTAAAACCAAGGGATTTCAACTTCGGCAGCTGATAAACAAACTGACACAAAGCCCCGACTGTTGTTGCCAAGGCCAGAATTACCCCGCTGTTATCGTGATGCACAAGAGAAATTATTGCAATAATTGCAACACTCATCAAAATCGGTGAAATGTTCGGAATCAAAAACTCCTTGTAAGTAATCAAAATTCCATAATAAATTCCAACCACACCGCCTACAACAAGAACCGGTGACATTATTTTCAAGTGAAGCGAAGCCAGATGAATCAACTCCGGCGCGCCATTTGAAATGATTGCCTTCATTATCACATCAGAAAAAACGAAAACCAAAATGCCAAGCAAAAGGAAAATCAAAAACGAACTTGTCAAAAACGTATTGAAAAGCTTGTTGACCGCATCAGGTGCTTTCACTTTCAAGTCAGGAATCATCTTAGAAAAGACCGAAACCACAGCGCTGTGGAAAGGCCCACCGACCCCGCCAAGGAGAATAATCGATATTGCAGGGATTTGATAAGCATAAAAATAAGCATCAGAAACCATGCCCGCCCCATAAAAATTCGCGATAACAATGTCTCTTAAAAACCCTATCAACTTACTGATTATTGTTACAAAAGCTATTATCCACGCAGCTTTCAAAAGGCTTTGTGTTTTTGTCATGCCTTTGGCTTCATCAATATTTATTACATTGGCTTCGTTACTGCTCATTTTTAGCCTCTTTTATTTCTAAATACAATCTTACGGGTTTTTTGTGTAATTCGGAATACGGCATCATGAAAGTGACACGATTTTTGCCCTCCTGCACATACGGACTCAAGTCAAATTTTTCGGGTTTGAACAAATGAGGAACAACCTCAAGTCTCAACTCCTGCCCGTTTATTACC
>CAZIVG010000043.1:0-10726 GCA_964542595.1 uncultured Muribaculaceae bacterium
AATTTATTCATAATTACACGAAAAAAGGAAAAAAAATGGTATCACAAGATATTAGAGATAAATATGAAGTTGTAATCGGGCTGGAAGTCCACGCACAGTTGAAAACTAACTCAAAGATTTTTGCCACAGACAGTACTGCTTTCGGTGCAGATCCAAACGAACACACAAGTACTGTAACACTAGGATTGCCTGGGGTTTTACCTGTTTTGAATAAAGAATGCGTAAACATGGGGATTCTTCTGGGATTGGCTTTGAATTGTGACATCCCTGCCAGATGCAAATTTGACAGAAAACAATATTTCTACCCTGACCTTCCGAAAGGATACCAAATTTCACAGTTTGATGAACCTATTTGTATCAACGGTCACATAGATATTAAAGGTAAAAGAATCGGTATTACGCGCGCCCATCTTGAAGAAGACGCAGGAAAACTTGTGCATGCCGGTTCGGACGGAATTGCGGGTTCTTTATATTCGCTCGTTGATTTGAACAGAGCGGGAACGCCTCTTTTGGAAATCGTTTCAGAACCTGACATGCGCTCTTCTGAAGAAGCAAGGGCATATATGGAAGAACTCAGAAACGTTGTAAGATATTTGGGCGTTTGTGACGGAAACCTCGAAGAAGGTTCAATGCGTTGTGATGCTAACATTTCTGTTATGCTCAAAGGTGCAGACAAATTTGGAACACGTGCGGAAATCAAGAATATCAACAGTTTCTCGGCTTTACAAAGAGCAATCGAGTTTGAAATCGACCGTCAAATCGACATTGTTGAGGAAGGAGGCTCGGTTGATCAAGAAACAAGACTTTGGGATGACAATCAAAAAGTCACTAAAACAATGAGAAGCAAAGAAGATGCAAATGATTATCGTTACTTCCCTGAGCCTGATTTGATGCCTGTTGAAATCTCAAGAGAATGGGTCGAAAAAATCAGAAAGACCATGCCCGAACTACCAGAACAAAAGCGTAAAAGATATGAAGATCTTGGCTTGAGTGCTTATGACGCGAATGTAATGGTTGATCAGATGGAAACTGCACTTTTCTATGACGAGGTTTTGAATTTGGGTGCAGATTACAGAATTGCGAATAACCTATTGGTTGGTGATATTACAGCGTATTTGAAAGAAAAAAATATCAATATTACTCAAACAAAATTGGCTCCAAAAGCTTTGAGCGATCTTGTTTCGCTTATTGTAAAAGGCACGATTTCAAATAATATTGCGAAGCAAATTCTTCCTCAAATGTTGGAACTCGGTGCCGACCCGACTGAAATCATTGAAAAAGAGGGTTTGAGTGTAATCTCTGATGAAGGTGCGATAAAAGCTATTGTTTCTAAGATTGTTGAGAGTAATCCTAACCAAGTTGCTGCTTACAAAGCTGGAAAGACAAATCTTTTCGGATTTTTCGTAGGTCAGGTTATGAAAGAAACCAAAGGCAGGGCCAACCCTCAGGTTATCAACAAACTTTTGCAAGAAGAATTGGAAAAATAGTTTTTAATCTTTTTAAATTATCAGTCAACCGGTATCCTTTGTATCCGGTTGATTTTTTACTATTGGAAAGTAGAGTTTGTAAACAAAAGTTAATAATTAATCTCAAAGCCTAAAGTATTCACTTTCAAATGTCGAAGTATAAATTGTTAATCGTAAAAAAATAGGGAGTGTATTATGACAGCTTTTGAAAAATTTAAAATTGCATTGAAAAAGGCGGAAGAACAAAAATTTTCTGAACTTCAAGACGATGTCAAAAAAGTGCGTGTTGTCGTTGAAAAAATCTTGACCATGGCTTTCGAAAATACTGCAAGTGTTTCGAGAACAAAATATGCAGGACTCGAGATGATGTAGAATATTTGCGCAAAATGAAAAAGAGAAGCGTTAGCTTCTCTTTTTTTTACATAATCATTAAAACATCTCTGATAATTTTTCCTGTTACTGCTGTTGAAACTTCGCTTTTGTCGTAATCGGGGGCGAGTTCAACCACATCTGCTCCGACAATCTCAAAGTCTTTTAAAGCCTTCAGCCATTCGCAAAATTCACGGTAGAACATTCCGTTGGCTTCAGGGGTGCCTGTGCCCGGCATTATTGAAGGGTCAAGCACATCTATATCAATCGTCAAAAAGATTTTTTTATTTTTTATCGGATTTAAGTCAGAAATACTTTTTGTAAGCGTGTTGTACTTTTTCATAAGTTCAAATTCTTCTTTTAAGCCTGAACGGATACCGATTTGTTTTATGTTTTCAAAACCGATAATTTCTCCGATTCTTCTTAAAACAGATGCATGAGAAAGTTTTTCACCCATGTAATCTTCTCTCAGGTCAGTATGAGCATCAAAATGAATTACCGCTAGATCTTTGTATTTATCATAACAAGCTTTTAAGGCAGGCAGTGTGACCAGATGTTCTCCGCCGATTCCGAGATATTTTTTGTTGTCATTGAAAATATGACGAGCATTTTCTTCTATCAAGTCAAGAGTTTTTTGAGTGTTTCCGAGTGGAAATTCAAGTTCGCCTGCGTCGTAAAATTTTACATCTTCAAGGTGCATGTCATAATCAGGAGAGTAATCCTCCATTCCCCAACTTGCGAGCCTCAATCTTTCAGGTGCAAATCTGCTCCCCGGTCGGTAAGAACATGTGCCGTCAAACGGCAATCCCACCATTACGATGTCAGATTCTTCGTATTTTTCAACAGAGCCTATCCAGTTACGGCTTAAAAACGGTCCCAACATCTCTACATACCCGGCATTGGTGCTTGAGGAGTTGTTGAAGGTGCTGCTGCTTGATCGCCTGTTGGCGCCAACTGCGATGCAGCTGCCGCGGCAGCCTTTTGAGCTTCATTCTTTATTGAATACAATGTTATTGTTATATCCGAAATAAGGATTCTCTTATTATTCTCATAAGGTTTTATATTAATTGTATCCAAGTTAATTAAGTATGGATAATTGTAGATATCTTGGAAATAAGAACGGAATTGCATATAATTTCCGATAAGCTGCATAGATATGGAGCAAACGTTATATTCAGAAGAAATATTTTTGAAAACAACATCATTAGTCGGATTTGTGTTGTACGAAATGGATTTTAGTTTTAATCCGTTATATTTTGCTGATTGGATAACATCTTCGAACATTACGCCGTAAGAGGACATCGGGTCAATTGTCGCTATATCATTTTGATAGACAGGTTTTGTTGAAACTTTTACTTCTTGCTCGTAGGTATCTTTTTTTGCTTTTAAGTCTGCAATCTGTCTTCTCGCATCTTCGACACTTTGTGTTTTCGTTTGTACTTCTGTATAAGTTGTGTATGCAGCCATTCCCTTAGGGTAGATTAAATAAATCCCTACGATTAAACAAAAAATCAAAGCTGCAATATATGGTAATGTCTTTTGGTTATTCACTTGTTGCCCTTTCACTGGATAAGTTTATTTTTAAGGTTTTCTTAGGTTCCCGGTAAATTAGGTAATTTAGGTATGTTCAAGCTTCCTTGAGATGAACCTTCTGCAGTGGGTTGCCCACCACCTGGCGCCGCGTTGGGGTCTGCAGGTGCGTTAGGATCAGCTGCAGGTATAATTTGTACAGATGCAAATGCCCCGTTCGTTAATTCAAAAGTATAATGTGCGTTCGGTGTTTTTTCGATGTCTATTAAGCCTTCCTTATCATCAACACTCAGCTTTGACAAAATCAAGTCTGAATTAGGCACTTGGGCTTTAAGATTTCTAAAGAACAAGTAAACATCATCCACAGACGTTGTTTCGCCTTTTATTCCATAAGCTTTATTTGAATCAGCATAGAAAGAAGTTAACCAAACTTTTGCAGGAATGTCTGCACCTATTGCGTTGTAGTAAAGCATTTTCTCAAGCATGCTTGAGTCAATTGATTTTGCTGCAGAATAAATATCAATTTTGTCTTTGTCTTTTTGCAGTTCCGCAAGCTCTGTCGCTTGTGTTGCCGCTTCAGAGTCCAATGTTGTTCTTTGCTCTTCGAGCGTTGATACATACGTTCCGAGAACCATAGATGCAAGTCCGAACACAGCAATTATCGCACCGCCTATGATAGCTGTATAGATAATTAACTGCTCTTTTGTCAAGTCAAAGCCCATGAATGTGATTGTGTCAGGCGCTTTGTAGTCCGCGTTAACCATAAAGTTCAACTTGAAGCTGAAGTCTTTTGCTCTGTATATAGCGGCACCGATAGCTTCAGGAGTGATAGCTTTGATGTAATTAGGCAATACATTCAAATCAACGTCCATTAACGGTGTTTTTGCGTATTGGTTGCACTCGAGGAAGATGACGTCTCCGGGTTGTTTCATTTGGATTGCCAAAATCTCTGCACTTACATCGTTTGATTCGCTTATGATAAGAAGCTTGTTTGAAGGATATTTGTCCAGAACGGCTGCTGCCGCCTGAGAAATAGCCACATAAACTTCATCGCTGCTAAATGACTTGATTGCAAGCGGATCCTCATAATATTCAATTACGTGATGATCAATCATTGAGAACACGGCATAGCTGTTTTGCGAAATCAAAAGAATATTCCAAGATCCGGGAGTTTTTGCAAAGTCCCTGGTAAGTTCTGTATATTCAAGTGTTTTCATCAGTGATGAATAAGTATTTTCGATTGCTACCAGTGTTGCACCGAGTTGATTGAATACGTCTTTGATTGTGTCAACAACACCTTCTTGCATTGCAGAATACATTATGTATCTTTTTTCAGTTGAGTTGTTTTCTTTGACTTCAACCCAGCTTACAACCGGTGAATTCTTTTTGAAAAGATAGGTTTCTTCTGCTTTTGAAACAAGAGCGCCTGAAACTGACTCATCATCAAGTGTAGTTGGCAGGAACGTGTGAGCAAAATAAACATTCGGCATATTGACCACAACATTTGCATTTTGCGGTGGAAGGTTCAATTCTTTGAACAACTCAGACAAGGCCATCTTGAATTCGCCATAGTCTTCTATTTCTCTTGTTGATGGGTTGTACGACAGGGGTCTGTGAGCATATTTCATGATTTTGTGCTGCGCCGGGTCAACAATCATCATTTCTAATCCGACGTTCGGAGACACAGATACTCCGACATTAACCTTTGTATCAGGTTTCAATTTTGCTAAAAAATTATTCATTCACTAATTCCAAATTATAAAACTGTTACTTAAAAACATAATGATTATATTATAGTATAATTATTATGGCAAGAAAATTACAAAATCAAGAGTAGAAGATAAAAAGTATGGACAAAAACAACTATATCTATGGAAGAAACAGTGTAACTGAAGTTCTGAATTCTAACAGCAGAAAAGTTAATAAAATTCTCATTTCAAAGAACGTTTCTAATGATTCAAAAATTAATGACATAATCAAGCTCGCAAAACATAACGGAGTGATTTTCCAGTTTGTTCCGAAAGAAAAGTTCAGAGAGTTTGAAGGGCTGCCTCATCAAGGCGTCCTCGCAATGGTTTCACCTGTTGAATATGTTGATTTTTACGAGTTTTTGCAACAAGAAAAAGAAGGTTTTTCTAAAGTGGTTATTCTTGATGGGGTGGAAGATCCTCATAATCTCGGTGCGATTATCAGGACTGCTGCTTGTGCAGGATTCGATGCGGTTATTTTCCCCAGCAGAAGAAGTGCCCAAGCCAGTGCTGTAGTTGAGAAAACATCAGCCGGTGCCATTAACCACATATCGTTAATTCAGGTTAATAGTCTTTCGAACGTAATTGACAAGCTTAAAGATAACAACTACTGGATAATTGCAGCAGATGCACATGGAAAAGATAATTATTTTGATGTTGATTACACGGGCATGAATTTTGCTCTGATAATGGGCGCAGAAGATGCAGGAGTTTCAAGAAATAATTTAAACAAGTCGGATTTTGTGGTCAAGATCCCAATGTTAAGAGATTTTAACTCCCTTAATGTTTCCAATGCGGCTTCGGCTATCATTTATGAATCGGTACGACAGATGATTACTAAACAAAAACATGGTGTATAATATTTATCAACCATGGATTTTAATGGAGAATAAATGGCAAACAAGATAGAAAAATTTACGCCCGAGGATGCAGAAGAAACATTGGATTCAGGTGTGTCTCTTGAAAAAATGAGCGAAGAGCCTGAAGATGAAGATTTGATTTTGTCTGTAGAAGAGCCGAAAACTTCTGAAAATGTCTCTTCGATTAATGCAGATGATTCGGTTAAAATTTATTTGCAGCAAATCGGAAAAATCCCTCTCCTTACTGCGGAACAGGAACTCGATGTTGCAAAACAAGTTAAAGAAAAAAATGATGAAGCTGCCAAAGAAACCCTTGTTAATGCGAACCTTAGACTTGTTGTAAGTATTGCGAAAAAGTATATTGGCAGAGGTTTGTCTTTTCTTGATTTGATTCAAGAAGGCAACATGGGGCTGATGAAAGCGGCTGAAAAATTTGATTACGCTAAGGGCTACAAGTTTTCAACCTATGCGACGTGGTGGATTCAGCAGTCGATTACTCGTGCAATTGCAGACAAATCCAGAATCATTCGCTTGCCGGTTCACATGATTGAAACTTTGAGCAAGATAAAAAAAGTTACCGTTGATTTGACAACTGAATCAGGAAAGGTTCCCTCTAAAGAGGAAATTGCATATAGGGTGGGAATTCCTGTTTCGAAGCTGACTTCTTTGATTAAGGCGGCTCAATCCACGATAAGCATTGAAACTCCTGCGACAGCAAAAGATGAGTCATCAAAGCTGGGCGATTTTATTGTTGACGAATCGACAGTTTCGCCGGACACAAAAGTTTCTCAGGAAAACCTTTTTGACGATATTCAAAAAATGCTTAACCAGCTAAGCCCGAAAGAGAGAGATGTTTTGATTATGCGTTACGGCTTGAATGACGACGGAAACAGAAAAACCCTTGAAGAAATCGGTTCAAGATACGGTGTTTCAAGAGAAAGAATCAGGCAAATCGAAAATCGTGCAATCAGCAAACTCAAAAAACTCTGCAAAAACAACAATTTGAGTAGGGGGCTGAAAAACTATTTTAACTAAATTTGCCCTGTGTCTTTCAATTTAATTCGTTATATGCTTTTTTATTAATTTTTGTAAATGAATTTGTTTTGACCCTAAAGTTATTGGGTGTATATGCCGTATATGCTTGGGTCGATGGCACAAGGATTAATAATATGCGGAAAATGTTTTTGGGTAGTATAGTAGTAGCTTTATGCCTAGTTGTGCAAATGTTAGGAATTTGTCATGCAGAAAATGCATACACTCTTGTAAAAGTCAGTACAAAAGGTGATGACACAATCACCAAATTTGAGCTTAACCCTGAGACAAATAAGCTCGAACCTAAGTATTATCAGGTTGTCTTGACGCAAACAGAATACGGCACAGGCGACACAACAAAGTATTATGAATGGACAAAAAACGCCAAGGGAAACAATGCGTTCAGTGAAGTTTCAAGCCCGACAGAAGGAAAAAACACAATTACTGCGGTCTATGATTCGACCGTACCTCAATTGACAAGAATCAATAACAGTTCGGACATATCATCAACTCCGATTGAGGGAAATTTCATCGGACAATATGTTTCTTCTTCTTATGCCAATGGCGGAGCGATTTATAATAGTGGAGACTATTTAAATAATTCCAAAATCGGTAACATAACTGGCGACTTTATCGGAAACTACGCTTCTTCTTCTTCTTCTTCTTCTTCTTCTAATGCTTCTTCTAATGCCAACGGCGGAGCGATTTATAATAGCGGATCAAATACAAAAATAGGAGATATCACAGGCGATTTTGTCGGCAACTATGTTTCTTCTCCTTCTTCTTATTATGCTAATGCGAATGCCTTAGGCGGAGCGATTTATAATGATAGTTACGGAACAATCGGAAACATAACAGGCAATTTCATCGGCAACTATGCTTCTTCTTCTGCTGCCAATGGCGGAGCGATTTATAATGGTCTTGGCGGAACAATCGGAGACATAACAGGAAACTTCGTGGATAACTATGCAAAAACAACCTCCGCAACTAATCTTGCTCTCGGGGGTGCTGTCTATACATATCATGACCTGAGCTTCACAGCTAATGGAAAAGATATCCTTTTCTCCGGCAACTACACAGAAGATTACAGAGGCAAAGTTGATAACGCGATTTTTGTCGATACTAGGATTCCAATCCCGATAACCATCACTCTTAAAGCAGAAAACAACGGAACAATAACCTTTAACGACCAAATCGACGGCGGAGCGACAGAATCAGAAAACGGCAAATATATCATTAACCGAACAGAATCGTATAAACTGGCGCTCACAGGCGACGATAAATCAAAAATCATTTTAATAACGAAGTAATAAACTCGAATATCTCGTTGGATGATACAAACGTCTATGTCTCTGAAGCAAAATATCTTGCACAAAGCCCCTCACTAGCCGTCAACTCTGGAACTCTAAACATCAATAATCTGACGCTTAACAATCTGAATTTTAAAAACTTCACTAACACCGGAACTCTAAACCTTACCAACGTCAATGTCGATCTTGAAAATAAGCAAATGGGTAGGCTCACGGCCGATACTTACGGCTATCAGACAGGTCTGATAAATGTTAAATCGCTTTTATTGCTCAATGATACAAGCCAAGAAAAAACATCTATTCTCTTTGCAGATGACGCATACAAGTCACAAGTATCATACACAGGGGCAAGCCCGATTGCATATTCGCCAATATATAAGTACAACGTCGAATACGATAAAACAGACGGATTCTTCACTTTCACACGCGGTGCTGCAGGAGGATCCGGCGGAGCCTACAACCCCGCTGTTCTCGCGCCTTCTGTTGCAACACAGGCAGGTGCATATACCACTCAGCTTCAAACTTTCAACTACGCCTTCCAACACGCTGACAACTTCATGAATATACCCTATATGGAGCGTATCGGTATGAAAAACCAAAACAAATACGCACTCTCCCCAACTGGCGATGCCGCCGACGTAGGCACATTCTCCCCTATCTTCACAAAAAATGACACGGCAGGATTCTGGGTGAAGCCCTACGCCTCTTTTGAAAATATTCCGCTTAACAACGGGCCTAAAGTTTCGAATATCAATTATGGAACTCTCATAGGATACGATTCGGATCTTACTCCAATCAAAAAAGGTTTTGAAAGAGTTATAACAGGTTATATAGGATACAACGGTGCTTCACAAAGATACTCCGGGGTTGATGCCTACCAAAACGGAGGACTCCTCGGAGGAACACTAACATTATACAAAGGTAACTTCTTTAACGCCACAACCCTTTCTGCAGGTGCTTCGGTCGGTGATGCGAAAAACATGTACGGCTCAGAAAACTACACGATGTTAATTGCGGTATAGGCAACAAGACAGGCTACAATTTTGAACTAAAAGAAGGAAAATTTATCATTCAACCATCCATGCTCATTTCATATACATTCGTAAATACCTTTGATTACAAAAATGCAGCCGGACTGAGTATTCAATCGGAACCTATGAATGCAATTCAGCTAGCCCCGGGTGTAAAGATTATAGGAAACACAAAAAACGGTTGGCAGCCATACTTGGGAGTGAACATGATTTGGAATTTGCTCGATAAAACAAAAGTAACAGCAAATGATGTAAGGTTGCCTGAAATGTCAATAGACCCTTATGTTCAGTATGGACTAGGTCTTCAAAAACGCTGGGCAGAAAATTATTCAGCTTATGCTCAGGCAATGGTAAACAATGGCGGACGCAACGGAGTTTCGCTTTCTGCCGGTTTCAGGTTGTCGATTGGTAAGAAATATCCGAAAAAGAGCAGTGTTTAACTGCTCTTTTAATTTTGGCAGGCCATATATCCGATAATGCTGAATGCAATTATCTTTTCTTCATTAATATTAAGCCACTCATATTTTGGGCTTTCGATGTTGCAGCTGCATTCGTCGAAGTGATGACATATAGTTGCATCTTTAAGCGTGAGAATGTGTTTCATGTTGTCTTTGTGGTCTTTTACGATAATCCCATAGGCTTTAAAGCTTTCTGTGAAGACAACAATGTCTTTTACTCCTCCGGATATTTCGGACGCTTTGTAGATTTTTTCTAAGATTTCTGTTCCCATGTTTTTCTCCTTTTTTCTAATTAAGATTATTTTTTATTTGTTCAATTTTTTCATTGCCGAGGCGACTAAGTTTTTGATAACGCACAAGATAAAAGAAGGACACTTGACAGGTTTTCTCAATAACCATGTGTATTTGAATCCAAATGTAACAATTTTGTTTACTTTTGTAAAAAAATATTTCGTAAAAAAGTCAAAAACCCGTTGTTTTTCTTGACGGGCATGTTTTAGCGGATAAGATTATATAATGGTTAGATATGAGTAAAAATGTATTGTAATTACAAAAAACCTTATAAAACAGGCGCCTGAGCGGAGAATGCAGGGGGAGTCTGTGTCCGAAAAATTAATAATAACAGTTTACAAAATAATGTAGTAATCCACATTTAGCGAGGTAAATAAATGTCGACACAACAACACGCAACCAGAGTAACACCAATGGGTATTCCTAATACCAGATTGGATGATTTACCTGATTTAATTGAAGTTCAAAAGAAATCTTTTGAATGGTTTTTGAAGGAAGGTTTGAAGGAAGAATTGCTTTCGTTCTCTCCTATTAAAGACTATACAGGCAGATTAGAGCTGCACTTCCTCCCGAATTATACTTTCGATAACCCGAAATATACGGTTGAAGAAGCGAGAATCCATGACGCTAC
>CAZIVG010000044.1:0-7603 GCA_964542595.1 uncultured Muribaculaceae bacterium
AATGTTCATAGAGTGACTTTGGGTAAAATGATATTAAGGGCGGAAACTGCTGCTATTTGTGCATTATCGAATATAGTTTATGAGTTGGAGCATGACAGTTTTGGGGAATGATTTAAGAGAAACTTTGAATAATAATGAAGTTTTGAGCATGCTTAGGCCTCTGTTAAGAGGTCAAAAGGTTTACTTGGTCGGTGGTTTTTTGAGAGATTGTTTGCTTGGTCGAAGAAGCTGTGATATTGATTTTGTTGCAGAAAGCGGATGTTCAGAGCGTTTGGCAAAGAATATCGCCGATTCAATCCATGGGCATTTTGTCGTTCTTGATGATGAAAACAAGATATTCCGAGTAGTTTTTTCTGATAAAGTGAATTATGTTGATTTTGCGGATTGTACGGGTGCTTCGATTGAGGATGACCTGAAAAGACGTGATTTTACTATAAATGCGTTAGGTTACGATATTAATAATGAAACCTTGATTGATATTGCCGGCGGTTTGGATGATTTGTATTCGTCAACAATCAGAGAACTTTCGAAAGAAAATATTCTCGATGACCCGATAAGAATTCTCAGAGCGTTTCGTTTTCAAAGCGAATTAGGTTTTTCTTTTGGCGCTGAACTGAAAGAAATCATAAAAGAGCATGCCTGCTTTTTGAAAAATACGGCAAAAGAGCGGGTTAACGTTGAGTTGATGAAGCTTTTTGGTGGAAAAAATGTTGTTGATTCAATCAGGGCATTGGATGAATATGGGATTTTGGAGTTTTTGATACCTGAGGTTGGTGAAATAAAAAAAGTCCCCCAAAATTCCCATCATCATTTGAATCTTTTCGAGCATTCACTCGAGACCGTTAATCAGGTGCAGAGTTTTTATGAGCAGGCATGTGTCGAGGTTAAGGAGCATTTGGACGGCGAGCTTTCGGGTGGTCAAAAAAGGATTGCTTATTTAAAGCTTGCCTCGTTTTTGCATGATGTCGGAAAGCCCTCTACTTGGCAAATCGATTCTGAGACAGGGCGTCACAGGTTTATTATGCATGACTGTGAGGGGGCGAAGTTGATTGCGCCAACGCTTCGGAATTTGAAATTTTCAAAGAAGCAGATTGCTTATATTCAAAAAATTATTAAAAACCATATTTATCCGGCGGGGGTTGTTACGGCGGATGATTCAGGGGAGAAGGCTTATCTTCGCTTTTATCGTAAGATGGAAAACGAGACAATCGATTTGATTGCGTTGGCTTATGCAGACCGCTATTCGGCTTTGGGTGAATCAATTACACAAGAGATGATAGATAAAAACATTTGCGGCTTAAAAACGCTTTTGGACGGCTATTTGGTCCAAAGAAATGCGATGGAGCAGATGCCAAAGTTGTTAGATGGCAAAGAAATAATGGAACTTTTGAAAATTGATGCTTCACCACGGCTTGGAGAAATAATCTCTGCACTGAAAGAAGCCCAGATTTCTTCCGAGGTTGTGACGAAAGAAGACGCAATTGAGTTTGTAAAAAGGTTATGATAAAAAATAAAATCCACTTCTCTTTTATCAAGCATCAGCCTTTTATTTGGAACGGACAGGTTTGACAACGAGCTTTCGGCACGAGTACGAGATTGTCCTCGAGGTCGTACATTTTTGCTATTCTCGTTACCAATCTTGAGCCGCAAACGGGGCATTCAAGGTCGGCGACTTCGTTCGCAAGTATTTGATTTTTAATAAAAATAGTAACTTCATTATCCGGCATCAAAGAAATATTCGGGTTTTTTTCATATTTTTTGATATCGGATGGTTTTAATTTTAATGCTCCTGCAAGTTTTTGACGAATTGTAGCGGCCAGAAATAATTCCTGACCGCTTTCAATTTCTTCAATTATTTTAATGTCTAGCGCGGCTTTTTTTGCAAGCCCTGTCGCTGAAAGACCCAGTTTTTCTCTTGTTTCCGAGACGAATAAAGAAAGAGACTTTTCTTCTGTCATACTAAGCTGCTGCCCCTTTTTTTTCGTTTCTTTCTCTCCACCAGTCAAGCAATGTTGAAGCGAAGAAGATACTTGAGTAAGTACCGATTGCGATACCGACAATCATTGCCAAAACGAATTCTTTTGTCGTTTCTCCGCCGAAAAGATAGAGCGCACCAAGGGTGATTAATGTAGTCAAAGAAGTGTTGATACTTCTTGCAAGGGTTTGGTTTACGCTGGCGTTAACGATTTCGCCGAAAGTTGCTTTTTTGGCCAAGAATCTTGAGTTTTCTCTGATTCTGTCGAAAACAACAATTGTGTCGTGGTTCGAAAATCCTACTACTGTGAGGACTGCCGTGATAAACAATGCATCGATATGGACATTAAAGAAAATTCCGAGAATCGAGAAAAATCCCAAAACAAATAATGCGTCGTGTGCGAGTGAAATCAAAGCGATTACTGCATAATCAAGCTGGAATCGGAACGTCAAATAAACTACAATTCCTAAAAACGCCAAAGCGAGAGCGAAAAGAGAGTTTTTGAAAAGCTCTTTCCCTAAAGAAGGACCCACAGAACTTACCTGAACCAAAGAAGAATCTGGGTATTGTGTTTTTACGACTCCGCCGATATTTTCCTGAGCTTTAGGGTCGTTACCTTTGAAGGCTGTTTTTATTGAGACAACAGTCATTGGAGCAACGTTTTCTGCTTTTGAAATTGTGTTATTCGATTTTAAAACTTGAATAACAGGATTTTCGACTCCTGATTTTATAAGTTTTGTTCTCAATTTTTCGACGTCATCATTCGAGACATCTGTCGAAACCGAATACTGTGTAATTGTTCCGCCCGTGAAGTCTATGCCGACTTTGACGGGATAATGTGTCGGATAAGTTATCATTGAATAGGCCATTGCAATCAAGCCGGGGATGACCAGCAACAGTGATAAGGTAAACCAGACCCATCTGTATTTAACGACATCAATCCATTTATGTTGATGTAAAACTGTTTCACTCATTATATTTCTCCTTAGATTTTGTTTTTAATCTTACTGCTCGAAAAACTTGTTAGTCCAAAATTCCGAACTTTGCCTTTTCTTTCTTGGTTTCAGTTGCTTCATAAGCTTTTCCGATTTCAGACTGTTTGATACCAAACCAGCCGGGGTGTTTAAGTTGTCCTGCACCAAAAAGTAAGTGCATGAAGTTTTTTGTCACAGTGATTGCTGTAAACATACTAATCAAAACCCCGATTATCAAAGTTAATGCGAAGCCTTTGACGATGCTTGTTCCCAAGAAATAAAGGATTACACAAGTGATAATCGTAGTCATATTTGAGTCAAAGATTGAAGTGAAAGCTCTGTCAAACCCTGCGTTGATAGCTGTGAAAAGAGTTCTGCCTGCTTTTAATTCCTCTTTTGTTCTTTCGAAAATAAGGATATTTGCGTCAACTGCCATACCGATACTGAGAATGAAACCCGCAATCCCGGCAAGCGTCAATGTTACAGGGACAATTTTGAAGACTGCAAAAACGAGCAGTGAGTAAATAACAAGTGCAATGTTTGCAATAAATCCGGGAAGGCGGTAATACAAAAGCATAAATAACATTACGATTCCGATACCAATGAGGCCTGCGACTTTGCTTTTTGCGATGCTGTCTGCTCCGAGAGTCGGCCCGACAAGGCTTTCTTCGATGATTTTGGCTGGAACAGGCAACGCACCGGCGTTAAGAAGATCTACAGTTTTCTTTGCTTCTTCATAAGCGAAACCTGAGTCTCCGCCTGAGATTTGGGCGTGACCGCCGAGAATCGGTTCTTGAATAGTCGGTGCGGATTGCATTTTTCCGTTAAAGAATATTGCCATTGACTGACCAACCATACTTTGTGTGAGTTCGCCGAATTTTCTTGCGCCTTTGTCTGTAAATTCAAGTGATACAACCCACTGTCCGCCGGGGTTTGTAGAGATTAAGGCTTTTCTGACATCTTTGCCTGTCAGGCCTGTGGGAGCCCAGCCTGTTGCGCCGAATTTACCGTCAAGCGGTTTTTTGAATTCCAATTCAGCCGTTTCTCCCAAGAATTCTTTGGCTTTTGCCGGATCTGAAATGCTCGGAATTTCTATCAAAAGTCTTTTTTCTCCGGTTTGTTGTACAAGCGTTTCTGCCACCCCGAGGGCATTTACCCTGTTTTCGATAGCGAATTGTAAGCTGTCCATCATTTCCGGTGTGATTTTTGCGATGTTGTTAGTTGTTTGTGCCTCAAGCACGATTCTTGAACCTCCTACAAGGTCAAGTCCGAGTTTTGTCGGTTTTTTGATGATTACAAAAGCCGCAACAATTACAAGTGCGATAATCATCCAAAACATTAATTTTTTGTTTTTCATTTTAATGCCTCTCTATACCCCTTAAATTATTTCTTCAAATTTATAGGCTTATTGTAGCAAAAAAACGAATAGAAATGTAGAAAAATCCATAAATAGCCCGTGTGGATATTAATCTTTGTTAATGTTTTATGAAGATATATTCCTTGCAATAACCCGATGAGAGCAAAATATTGCTTATGTTTATGTGTTTTTTTGTGTAAACCTTGCCAAGAAGTCTTTTGTATTTATCGACGCCTGTGCATTTAAAAAAGATTTCGTTGTTGTTTTCTGAGAGGATTTTCTCCATGAGTTTTTTGGCTGCTTCACCACGTTGGAGGACTTCTTCGATTGAGATTTTGTTTTCATAGGCTTGTTTGTAGGCTCTGTGGATTTTGGCTGTTTCGAAGCAGTCGATTTCTGTGAGTCTTATGGGGGTCAAATTGTTTTCGAGGTCCAGTTGGAGAGTGTCGCCGTCGTAGACTTTTGTTACTTTTGCGTGTTGGAGGTGTTCTTTGGCATTTAATGGTAGGAGGTTTGTAAGAAGTATTAATATTAGAAATATTGTTTTTTTCATATATAAATTACCTTTTTGTTCCGTCCATGTATGCACGGCATGAAGTAAGTTTAGCAATTACGATGCATATATGCAAGGGAAAGATGGAAAAACTTTACATTTAACACAACAGCTTGGGGTTGTTGTAAAGCATTTGAGGCAAGAGAGAACAGGTTTGTCTCTTACACAATTAGCGTATAGTTATGAAATAGAACATTCTAATTTAAGCAGAATTGAGAATGGGAAAATTAATTGCAAATTCATTACACTTTGGAAAATCTCTGAAGCACTGGGGATGAAAGTTTCTGACCTTGTAAAACACCTGGAAGAACATCTTGGTGAAGATTTCAAACTTATTGACGAATAAAAATTTTATTTGCTGCTTATATAAAACATAATCGAAGCCGCAACACTGAGGTTCAAAGATTCTGTTTGAGCGCTGATTGGGATGGTTGTTTTTATGTTTGATGCCTCAATCGCCTGTGCGGTAAGTCCATCGGCTTCAGAGCCGAGCAAAATCACGAAAGGCTTTGTGTAGTCAATCGTTTCAGGGTTTATGATGTTTTTGTGATTCACGACAGTCGCGATGAGGTTGTGGGCGGCAAATGCGTTTTTTGTCTCATTTAAGGAGGCTTTGACGATAGGTAGTTTGAAAAGAGCGCCCACTGCAGAACGCACGACTTTGGGGTTGAACAGGTCGATTGTTTCACCTGACAAAATAACCGATTCGATACCGAATGCAGCCGCAGACCGAATAACTGTTCCGAGGTTGCCTGCGTCTTTGATATTTTCAATCAGGGCAATTCTTTTGTGGTTTTTGATGTCATTTAGGTTGAAATTAAACTGTTTGGCCACCGCGACCGCTTCAGGTGCGGAGTCAGTGGTGGAGATTTTTTCTATGACTGAATCTGAAACAAGAATGGTTTTTTCGTTTAAAAATGAGAACTTTTCAAGATTTTCTTTTGTGACGAAAACTTTTTCGATTTCGGCACCCGCCTCAAAAGCTTCAAAAATCGGTTTGAATCCCTCTATCAGGTAGTTGCCCGACTCGTTTCTGTGTTTTTTTTGCTGAAGTTTCGCGACTTCTTTAACCTGAGAGTTTGTTGTGCTTGTGATTTCTAACATTTTGCCTGCCAATTCCTTAACCAAAGTTTTTCTTGTTCACTCAAAAGCTTTTCATCAATTGCCGATTCTTGAAACGGAACGTGTGAGAAAGACTCTATTTTTAGCTGTCCGTTTTGCTTTGTCAAATATACCGTGTTTTCGAGCCTTACTCCGCCAAAGCCGGTTTTGTAGAGTCCCGGTTCGATTGTAAAGACCATATTTTCTTTTAACACGCTTTTCCCTGATGCGCTGAAAGAAATTGTCGGCGGGTTTTCATGGACGCTGATTCCGACTCCGTGACCGAGTCCATGGTTGAAATTGAAGTCTTTTAGGCCTGATTTTGCGTGGATTTTTCTGGCTATTTTGTCCAGAGTGAAGCCTGTTGTTCGGTTTGTAACCTTATAATTATATGCGTTTAAAAACATTTTCAAGACTGTTGTATAAACACGTTTTTGCAGGTCTGAAGGTTCGCCTTTGACAAAGGTTCTGGTTATGTCAGTTGAGTAGCCCCCTTCGAAATGTCCTCCGCAATCGAGCAAAACAAAGTCGCCGTCGTTTATTTCTACTTTTTCTGAAGGGTTTGAGTAGTGGATGATTGAGGAATTTTTTCCTGCGGCGAGGATGGTGCTGAAACTGAGTTGTTTTGCGCCTTGGGCTTTGAACTGTGATTCCACGAAGTTTGAGAGGTCGGCTTCGCTTAGGGGGTCGCCTAGGGCTTTGTTTTGGAGTTTTTTAAATGCGGCGTTTACGACTTTATCAGTGCGTTCGAAACAGGATTTGAAGTGATTTATTTCCGCGGGGTTTTTTATTGATTTAAGTTCTTTTATCATGTCTTTTGGTGATTCTTGAGCTTTTGATTTTATCAACTTAAAGTCATAATAATTTATAGTTCCTGAGTTATAAAAAACTGTTTCAATGTTTTTGAAAGCCTTGTCCAAAGCGTACAAAGGCAATATTTCAAAGTGTTTTCCGATTTCTCCTTCAACTTTTTCGTCGGTATAAATTAGGACTTTTTGTTTTGAGACAACGGCTTTTGCTTTGAATGTTGAAGAAAACGGCGTTTTGTATTGTCTGAAATTTGTAAGCCAAGCAATGTTTTCAAGGTTTGTGTCAAAATATACGCAATCTTTAGGGATTTTTTTCGTCAAAATTTTGAATTTTTCGTCAGCGCTCGTCCCTGTTATTGAAATGTCAACCTGTTGTGCGGATTCGTTATTTGTATCTGGCTTTGCTTTTTGGAATTGTGTTATCGGGTCGAAGTCCAGTGATACGATTTTTGTGTGTTTTTTTTGAAGTTTATATTTCAAAATTTTATAAAAACTAAGAGAAATTTTCTTTGAGACAACGCCGATTTTGGAATTAGGTTTTATTTTGTTCGCCAATTCTTCTGAAAAAGTCTGCCCCAGTGCTAGTTTTACAACAGTTACAGCTTTTTTATCAACTTCTTCATCTGCCTGTTCGTGATATCTTCCGTCAACGAACTGCCAAACACTTTCTTTTGAGACCAGTGCATCGCCGGTGGAGCCGGAAAAGCCTGTTACAAGATGTCTGGAGTTGTTTGAAAGTTCATTGTATTCGACAAGAAACTCGTCGGTTGTGTTCACGAGCAGGTAGTCGAGGTTGTTGTCGGATAAGAATTCTCTTAGTTTTTTTATCATGAT
>CAZIVG010000044.1:7613-10632 GCA_964542595.1 uncultured Muribaculaceae bacterium
AAAAGTATTGTTGTGTTGTCTGCTCACTTCTGTTTTTTGTTGTTCTTGGTTGTTTTTTTCGTATATCATTTATCTTTGTTTTTTTATATTTTTTTTTTTTTTCTTGATGGTAAAATGTGAAACCATTCCAAACGAGACCCTAATCCTTTTTGTCTGTTAAACAAAGCAAGTGCCATCCGAATTGGGTTTGGATAGGTTCAGAAAGGTCGCCGATATTCATTGTGAAAGCTGCATCTTCAAATTCTTTAACCATGACGCCTTTACCGAAAAACCCGAGGTCTCCGCCGTTTGCGCCAGACGGGCAAAGAGAAACTTCTGCAGCAACGTCTTCAAACTTTTTGCCGCCGAGGATTTCTTCTCTCAACTGTTTTGCTTCTTCTTCAGTTTTTACCAACAAGTGGCTTGCTCTAACTTCGCTCATTTTTTTCTCCGTTTTTAATTGTACGGATTTAATTATATCAACATAAAACCTTATCTTGCAAATGGAATTAAAAAAGATTAGAATTTTTTTATGTCTAAAAAGAATTTAAATGTAGTTTTGGGAATATTTTTTTTACTGCTTTTGGGAGCGGCTTTGTTCAAAGTTGTTCTGAAACCTGTGTTTGTGAACCATTATATTAACAATGCCTATTTATATGCCAGAGGACGTTTTGTTTGCACTCTCGATGAACAGGGCAGGCATGTTTCGAGATTGTACAGTTTGAATAAAGGGGAGAAAATCCTTTTGAGAAAGAGTGTTTCAAACAGCTGTATTTTTTCGAGGCCGAATCTTAATACAGGATTTTTCGTTTTTGCAATCGGCGGGGGCGGGGGCGCAACCCCTTATGAAAGCGGGAATTCAGGCCAAGTCATTTCAAAACACATAAATATAAATAAGTCTTTGGTTGTGATAAAAGTCGGAAAGGGTGGCAAGGGCACTTTTGTTGATGGTGAAAACAAGTTCGTTGACGCAAAAGACGGTACGGCCACTACAATTGAAGAATTGAAAATCATTGCGAAAGGTGGGTCAAAGTCAACAAGGATGACTCCTTTGGGGGCGGTGCCAAAGGAAGAAGCTTATCACATCAGTGAAAAATATCATCTTTTATATGGGATTTCAAAATCAGAGAAATTCGGTTCGGGCGGACGATTTGACAAAAAGACCAAAGATACAAGCGCAAAGGCTCAAAGCGGACATTCAGGTGCTGTCATAATTCAGTGGTAAGATCCATTTAAAAAGCCCGAAACCGAAGTCACGGGCCCACAGCAGAAAATTACGCTGATAATTTGCCTTCTGCTGTTAATTTTTAAGCTTCTCTCATCATGTGGCAGCCTGCACCTGTGAACACTGCTATCAAAGCGACACCGCTTAAAAGCATGTTGACACCGATTAGTACACCGACTGTGAAAAGGGCTGTACCGGGCAGTCCGAACAGGATTATGAAAGCGAGAGCAAATTGTGCCAGTCCTGCAAAGAGTCCGACCCACCAGTGTTTTAGGATTCCTTTGCTTTCAAAGGCAATGACCATTGAGTTTATGCCTTCCAAAACAAAGTAAATTCCTACGCCCATTGTCAGCATAAAGAGGCTGAAAAGAGGCCGCACTGTGAGATATGCCCCTGTTCCTATCATGAGGAGGGCTATCAATGCGTTGAGCCAAGATTTTTCGATTTCGTCACGTCTGATGATGGAACTTATAAGTTTATAAATTCCGCCGATTATCAACGCGACACTTATCACGAGGCTCATTGCGAGGGTCGAAATTTGAGGAAGGAGGAGCAATAATGCACCCACAATCATCAGAAATAAACCTTCGACGAGAAACGTATTACAAAACCGTTTAACCATGCTGGTCATGTATAATTACTCCTTATTTTCTTGTTTCTTAGTCAATTTTATTTCTTTTCTTACTCTTTTTCATCAGTATTTACGGTAATTTTGGGGGATTGTACTATCGGGTAAAAAATTGTACCCCATGGGGTACGAAAAGTGTGGTATAAATAAATAAGTAAGAGGTGGACACGAAACACAAAACGGTGAAAGCCCAACTTACACAAGGCGGCATGGCCATGCCTTTTTTCATAATTGACCATGCTGATTTTTAAAATTAGGTATATGCTTCAAGGAATAAAAAACAAACTTTAAATACTTATACTCTACTCATCATCCATGACCTTATTTTCGGGGGCTTCTTTTCCTCTTTGCTTTGGATTTTGCCCCCGCTTTTTTTTGATGTTGAGTTAAACAAAACTTTATTCAATGTTACAAAACGAAAGGATAGTCAATATGTTGCAAGACTTTACAAAACACACACAAACAGTTACTTTAGGGAAAAAAGAGTACAAATTCGAATACGATTATTCGGCTTTGGCTGCTTTGCAGAAAGAATCCGGAAAGAGTCCTTATGATATTTACGACTTGCTTCTTAAAAAAAACAATTTGATGCTTGATGATTCGATTTCTTTGGTTTGTTGTGCAATGTTAAAACATCACGATGAAGAGGAAATTATAGATTTTAAAGACAAATTACAGCGTTCCCCGGGGTTGTGGAATTCTGTTAGGGAGGCTGTTGTGTCTTCTTTTATTCTGCCAATGCTTCCTCCTGAAATTATGAGGAATATGATTGATTCTAAAAAAAAAGCCCCGAAGAAGACCGCAAAGAAAAAGTGAGTTTTAATTGGGACGAAAATTATGTCACTGCCAGACAGATTTTGGGCTGGAGTGAGTCAGAATTTTGGGAGTCGAATCCCAGAAATCTTTACGCAACTTTTTTCAATTACATAGATATTCAAGCTAAAGCGCAAGAAATTGCGATAAAGCCTCAAGCGCTGGTTGGAAAAGACGCGTTTAATGCGTTGGCTCAAATTGCCGGCCAAGTCAGATAGTATTTTGTGGTAATGTGTAGCCTTTGTCGAAAGGCAAAGGCTTTTTTTTCGAGGGGGCAAATGCTATAATCCAAAAATGAAAAAAGTGATAATTATATTACTGGCAATATTGAACCTGCAAACGTGCATAGCCGTGACACTTCAAGGCTCGGTAGA
>CAZIVG010000045.1:0-10520 GCA_964542595.1 uncultured Muribaculaceae bacterium
TGCTATAGTCAAGTAAATATTGATTATGAATTTTTGTAACAAATATATATAAATTTTATTCACTAAAGCAATATTTTACAACCGTAGTTGTTTATATAAGTGAGGATAAAAAACAATAGACTAATAATTGAGACAAGAGGGAAAAAATGAATACTGAAAACAAAAGTGCTGTTAAGTATTTTTACAGCTATTTTCAAAAGGACTCAAACAATGATACAGAAAATTTCGGTGCAGATTTTGGTTTGTTCACACCAAAAATAATTGAGAAATTGCCTAAAATTCAATTGAATCTACCGCAAATTTCAATCTGTGACAATTTCGAACTGTCTTTTTGTTAAACTATCGAATTCGATTAAGCTAAGTTTGGCAAATAACGATAAACGGGTTTGACTTTTACCGGATAATCCATGTTTGACTGTTTCAAAACTGACTCGAGGTTGTTTACTGCGTCTTTTTCTGTGTGACCATACCCGATAAGTTTTTTGACTATGCAGTTTGCCACAAAAACATTGTTTTTGGGGTTTTTATAAACGAGAGCCGGATATTCTATTGATGAAAAAGTCATGAATTCTCCTTCGATTTTTGCGTACTCATGAATTAGATCGGAGTTTTTCGGTTTTTTTTTAACAATTTTTCTTAAATTCATTTTAATGAAGTAGTTTTGTGGTAAGATGTTGTCTATAGACATTTCAATTGGGGTTGGTTTATATGAAAAAAATGCTTTATATATTTAGTTTTTTGATGTTGAGTTCCGATTCTGTTTTTGCTGTTGATATTCCGCACGCTATGAAGCAGACGATGACCCATGGAGCAGGAATGCCGAGTTTGTTGAATCTTGTTGTTTCTATGATGCTTGTAATCGGGCTGATTTATGCGACAGGCTGGGTTTATTCAAAATTGAACGTTATTAACAGAGATAAATTGAACAAGATTGTTTCAGGCTCAGACGATGATTTCAAGTTTACTGTTTTGCAATCAATGCCTTTGGGGCAGCAAAGAAATTTGTATTCTATAAAGATGCAAAATAAAATTCTTCTTGTGGGTTCTACTCCCAGTCATATCAACTTGTTGAAGGAGTTTGATTTTGAAGCTGTTCAAGAGGTCGAAGTAACAAAGTCTGAGAAGGTTGTTTCTTCGATTGAATCGGATGTTGAGACAAGGTCAGTCAACATAGATGAATTGTATAAAAAATATAAAAACTAGAAGTTTTACAGGAGTTTAAAGTGAGAAAAGAAGTAAAAATCGCCAATAAAGTAGTCGGGGATGGAAGTCCTTGCTTTATAATTGCGGAAATTGGCATAAATCACAACGGTTCTTTGGATTTGGCCAAAAAAATGATAGACGAAGCTGTTATGGCAGGCTGTGACGCAGTTAAGTTTCAAAAAAGAACTGTGACAAAGGTTTACACTCCTGAGGAACTCGACGCATACAGGCCGAATTATTACGGAAACACTAACAGGGATCTGAAGCTCGGTTTGGAGTTAAGTTATGAAGATTATTGCGAGATTGATGAGTATTGCAAATCAAAAAAAATAATCTGGTTTGCTTCTTGCTGGGATAAAGATTCTGTAGATTTTATTGAACAGTTTGATGTTCCCTGCCACAAAATAGCTTCAGCTTTGTTGACGGACGATGACTTGATTTCTTACATAAAAAGTAAAAACAAACCTATACTACTTTCTACAGGGATGAGTACTATGTCGGAAATCAGGCATGCAGTTGAACTTTTGGGTGAAGACAATCTTGTTCTTTATCACTGTACATCGACTTATCCGAATGAACACAAAGAAATCAATCTCAGAGTAATCGAAGAACTTAAAAATGAATTCAACTGCCCTGTTGGATACAGCGGACACGAGAAAGGGCTTTTGCCTTCAGTTTTGTCTGTTCAGATGGGCGCTTGTTCTGTTGAAAGACACATTACAGTGGACAGAACCCTTTGGGGATCAGATCAGGCTGCGAGTCTTGAGCCTGAGGGCTTGAGACGCATGGTGCGTGACATTCGCGAGGTTAAAGTTATTCTTGGCGACGGGCAAAAGGTTGTTTATGATTCAGAAGTTCCAATCAAAAAGAAACTCAGAAAACCACAAACAACAGGAGCATTGAAGTAAATGTATAAAACTCTTGATTTGTCGCCAAAGATTAAAATGATTGTTTCAGATTTCGACGGAATTTTTACTGACAATTCTGTTTATATTCTTAATGAGAATACAAAGCTTAAAAAACTGAGTTTTAAAGACCTGATGGGGGTCTCTGTAGCTGTGAAGAGCGGGATAAAAGTTGCTGTAATTTCAGGTGAGAAAAGCCCTGAGATTGATTATGTTGCAGAGAGATTTGCATTGGAGGATATTCATCAAGGAATTAGGAATAAGCTTCCCGTACTTTTGGATATTCAAAAGAAATACGGATTTGAAACAGATGAGATTTTGTATGTTGGTGATGATATCAATGATATCGAGTGTTTGAAACATGTTCCACACGCAATTACTGTTGATGATGCCAATTACAAGGTTAAACAAATTCCGCATATTCAAATTACCCAAGCAGCGGCAGGTTGTGGCGCGTTTAGAGAAATCGTTGATAACTTACTTGAATTGAAATTATGAAGAATAAATTTTCAAAAATTTTAAATATAGGTTGTGAACTTAAAAAACAAATTTCGAAGTTCGACAAATTTGTTAAAGATTATCAGTCAATGACCCCAACGACTGAGATACCCACCGTTGCATACATGCAGTGGGGTATGCAGCTTGCTGACAACGGATATCTTGAAGAAGCGATGGAAAAGTTCTCCACCGCAGCGATGATGGCGAATCAAAACCCCAGCGTTTATATAAATTTGGGTATTGCACAAATTAAACAAAAGAATTTTGAAGAGGCGATTAAAAATTTTAGAAAAGCCGTTAAAATAGACAAATTCAACTCAAAGGCTTATGCTATGTGGGCATCAGCCTTATCTGAAATCGGTGACTTGAAAGGCGCAATTGACATATACAAGCTTGCGCAAAAATACGAACCCAGGGACCCCGATATTTATTTGAATTGGGGGATTTCGCTTGCGAAGGCAGGTCAAAACGACGAGGCTCAGGAAAAATTCAAAAAAGCGGTTTCTCTAAACCCGCTGAACCCAATTATTCCTTTTCTTTGGGGTATTATTCTTGTTGATATGAAAAAATTTGATGAAGCAATTCATAAATTTAACCATTCTCTGCTTTATTCGGCTGAGAAATATGATTCGCTTTATTATCTTGCTCTTTGTTATCTTCGTTTGAATAACTATGAAATGGCTTTGGACTTTGCGAAAAAGGCTAATGAAGAGGATGAAACCAAGATAGAGCCATACATGATTATCGCAGACTGCTATGTGAACACCGGGCAGAGTGAACTTTGTCTTGAGACATTTAAAAATGCTGATGAAAAAGCCCAAACCAATTCACAGTTTTTTACCAATTGGGGTATTGCTCTTCAAAAATATAACTTTATTGATGATGCGAGAGAAAAGCTTTATAAGGCACTTATGATGGAACCAAGCCACGAAGTTATACTTTTCAACTTAGGGGTAAATTTCTTGATGAGCAACGAGGTTACTCAGGCTGAAGACTTTTTTAAAAAAGTGCTTGAATTGAATCCGAAGCATGTTCAATCATTGTACAACCTTGCGGCAATGGAGTTTAACAGAAACAATTTTGACGGCGCGATTGAACTTTATAAATCAGCTTTTGCGGCAGAAAGAAAGAATTATCACATTTATTTTAACCTTGCGAATTGTTATCATCAAAAAAATGATATTGAAAACGCAAAGTATTATTTTAAAAAATGTATTGAATACTGCCCTAATCACGCACAAGCACACATAAATTATGCAAATTTATTGATGCAAATCGGAGAAGAAAAGGAGGCTCTCAGAAAGGTCCGAACGGCTTATATGATGGATAAGGTTTCTCCTTACGCAAATTTGGCTTATGGAATAATACTTTTGAAGCAGTCTAAGTTTGAAGATGCAAAAGAAAAATTCGAAGCGGCAATAAAATTTAGCCCCGAGTACTGGATTGCTTATCTTGGATTGGCGGAAACTCTGGTCGAAATGTCTCGTCCCTCAGACGCACTGGATGTTGTTGAACTTATTAAAGGAGAGTTCAGGTCAAGCTTTGAGTTTTTAAGCATACAAGAAAAAATCTTGAATTTTGTGATTGATAATGCAGAAACTTCACAAAATACTGCAAATCGGGCTTTGGAATATTGTAATAAATTTTTAGAGTTGTATAATAACGATAAGGTACTGGTCATAAAAAACATACTTTTAGAAAAGTTTAATTTGAATGAGGCTAATCAGAAGTGGGAATAATTGTTCAAAAATTCGGTGGAACTTCAGTCGCCGATACTGATAAAATCAAGAATGTCGCGTCAGCTGTAATTAGAGAAAAAGAAAAAGGGAACGACGTTATTGTTGTTGTTTCAGCGATGGGGCATACAACGGATTACCTTGTAAAAATGGCGAAAGACATTTCTGCAACTCCGAGTTCTCGTGAGATGGATATGCTTCTTGCGACGGGTGAACAGGTTTCAATCGCACTTCTTGCGATGGCGATTCAGGCGCAAGGCCACTCAGCTGTAAGTATGAATGCAATGCAGGTCGGAATTATCACGGAATGTGTCCACTCTAAAGCAAGAATTGTTGATATCAAAACAAATAAACTCAAAGAACATTTGAAAAAAGGCGAAATTATTATCGTTGCAGGTTTTCAGGGCGTTACTCCTGACGGTGAGATTACCACGCTGGGTCGTGGCGGTTCAGATACTTCTGCTGTTGCTATTGCCGGTGCTTTGAAAGCTGACAGATGCGACATTTATACGGATGTTCAAGGGGTTTATACAACTGACCCGAGGATTGTTCCGAAAGCAACGAAATTGGACGAAATTTCTTACGAGGAAATGCTGGAACTTGCGCATGTGGGCGCGAATGTTCTTCACCCGCGTTCCGTTGAAACAGCAAAACAATATCAGGTACCTTTGAGAGTCAGAAGCACCTTTAAATTAGACGATTTAGGAACTTATATAATAGGAGTCGATGATATGGAAATTTATAAACCGGTTGCAGGCGTGGCATCTGATTTGTCACAAATCAGGGTTGTTGTCACAGAAGTACCTGATTCTCCCGGGAATGCGGCAAAAATATTTGAAATGCTTTCGAATGCTGACGTAAGTGTCGATATGATTATTCAGTCTTACGGCAGAAGTGATGATACCAACGATATTGCTTTTACCGTCAGTGAATCTGATTACAAAAAAACAATGGAAATCATCAAAGATGTTATCAAAGAAATAAACGCCTCAGGGGTTTTGGTTGATGAAGACATTGCAAAGGTTTCGATTGTCGGTGCAGGCATGGTTGACCGTCCGGGGATCGCTGCATCAATGTTCAAGGCGCTTGCTGAAAGCGGTATTAACATAAAAATGATTTCAACCAGTGAAATTAAAATCAGCTGTCTCGTTGAAAAAGAGCAGTCGAAAGCTGCAATCGCCGCACTCCATACGGCATTCCACCTTGATGCCAAGGATGAGGCAGTTGTGATGGGTGATTTGCCTAACGTATAAAGTTTGAATTTGAGCGTCTTTTAATTTGATTTTAGAAGACGCTTAATATTTATTAACCTTTTTGGAAATATTGGCAAATTTTTTAGTTCAGATGTATTGGGTATGATATGCAAATGTTAATTGACAAACAACAAAATTCAAAAGATAAAATTGTAAAACCTGATTTTTCAACAAAAACAGGCAGAGAGTTTCTTGCTTTTTATCTTCAAACTAAGTTTAAACAAATTATTCAATATGACAAAAAAACTGAACGTCCTATTTTCAAAGAAGTAAATCCCAACTTCATCAGCAAATTTTCGAGACGTCTGATAGAGAATCCCCAGAAAAAGTTTCTCATCGGAGTTACCGGTGAATCCGCAAGCGGTAAAACAACAATCTGTAAGCAAGTAAAAAAGACCAGCTGTGACTTGAATTTCCCACTTGAGTTTTTGAGTATTGACAACTATTTTAATGATATTTCTGATTTGATTAAGAAATACGGTGATTTTGATTCCCTTAGGGATAATGGCTATGATGTTGACTCTCCTGACAGTTTTCAGTTGGATTTATTAAAAGAAGATTTGATAAAATTGTCACAAGGCGAAGATATAATGGCGCCTCAGTACCTCATTAACGGAACAGGGATTAGCGTTCCGAAGTCAATTCCGATTTCGTCTGAAAAATTTGTGCTTGTTGAAGGAATGGCTGCAATGTACAAGGATTTGAAAGACATTTTTGATGTCAGAGTTTACGTTGATATCGAACCTAAGACTCAAAAGAAATGGTTCATGGAACGTGCTGCAAAACGTAATCAGTCTGAGGAAAACGCGCTTAAGCACTTTGATTATGTAAATGACGCTGCAGAAAAATATATCAGACCGTCGAAAAACGATGCAGATATCGTAATAAACGGGGCCTCTTCGTTGGAATACTTCTCACAGATTATCGAATTCATTCATACGGCGACAAACTGCTTTATATCCTAGTTTAAAAAAATGAAAACGTACTGTAATAGGGCTTTCAGATAGTCTTTGTTAAGTTATATTAAGAAAGATATAACTTTTATATAAAAAATAGGCAATTTTTATTTCTAAAAGTTGTTTATATAAGTACGAGAGAAACACAAGAGAGAAACAAACAAGAGAGTAGTAAAAATCCACAGGAGGAAACTTATGTCAAGAGTACTTATTTCTATGCCCGAAAAATTCTTAGGAGAAATCGACCAGGTTGCAGAAACTGAAAACCGCTCAAGAAGTGAACTTATCAGAGAAGCACTAAGAACTTATATCCATAGAAACAAAGTTCGTGAGAACACACTCGCAGCCAAGAATGCAACAATCTTAGAGGCATTACTAGACTAATAAAAAAGCTTTAAATATTGAGATTTTGGGGAAAATCTTAATACAAATTAGGCAATACTGGACTAATGGGGAAAAGGAATAGGTTTTATCAAAAAAAATAGCGGTTTCAAGAATTCTTGGACCGCTTTATTTTATGGTTAGTTGTTATGGTTAATTTGAAATATTGTTTATTTTATTGTTGCGTTGCAACTTGTTGAGTCGGTTGTTGTAATGCTTGTTGTTGCAAAAGTTGTTGTTGAGCGAATGGATTAAGTTGTTGAGGCATAACGAAGGGGTTTGTTTGAGGAGCGAATGCTGTTGATGCTTCCGCTGTACCTTGTCTGTATGCTTCCATCTCGTATCCGTAACCATTGAATCCGGGAACAACAGGGATATCGAAACCCAGTGGAGAGTAGCCTTTGAAAGAAGGAGCATATCCGTTAACTTGATTTTGAGTTAGTTGTGCTGTTTGTTCAGCTTTTGCCGCTTCTTCTATGATGATTTTTTCTGCGGATGCTTTTGCTGCCAATGCGTCTTTATTTTGGGGGTCTTGCGCAAGAATTTGATCTGCTTGTTGAATTGTTTGTTGAGCAAGAGCCAATTTTGTTTGAGGATCAGCTTCAAGTTGTTGAGTTGTTTGAGCCATTTGTGCTTCGGCATTTTTCTCAAGTTCGCTTTTTCCTGTAACAGCTTTAACAGCTTTGCCTGCTGCAGCACTTCCGAGGATACCGCCGAGGAATCCACCGACGAAACTGCCGATTGCAGTGCCTACGCCCGGGCAAATAAGTGTTCCGATTGCTGCACCTGCGCCTCTTCCGATTGCGTCGCCTGCTACCCAGCCAACTGTTCCGCCGAGTACTTTTGCACCTGATTTTCCGAGTTGTTTGAAGCCTGCTTCAGCACCGAGTTGTTGGAATGTAGGAACAACTTGAGTAAATGTTTCCATCAAGCCGTCAAAAACAGCCATCCAGCCTGCACCTGTCCCTTTTTGTCCCATCATTTGACCAAAGCCTGAACCTCTTAATGCTTTGTAGCCTGGGATTTTATCTAATGCTTTACCGATAAATCCTCTTTTGGGATCCACCGCAACGCTTTTTTTGAATACATCTTTAAATTTCGCAGAAACTTGTTCTTTTGCGGCTGTCATTGCTTGTCCTCTTGTTTTGTAAGGAGAAGCTGCATTTACATTGTTAATTGTGTTTTTGATATTCCAGCCGTTTTGTTTGAGAGCTGCACCACCTTGGAACGCACCGAAAAGTGCAAGCATAGGAACTGTGTCCAATGCTGTTCTCCCGATTGAAGGGTCTTCAGTTGTTCCTAACGGTTGACCATTGAGGAATTTAACCATATTTTCAACATCGTTTTTATGAAGAACTGCTGTACTCGTTGCAATTCTCATTGCGGGCGCATATTGTGAAATATTGTAATTTTGACTAACACCATTAACCATAAAATTCATTACCTATTATAAAACTAACCTTACATATATAAAAACAATCGCTGCGAGATAATTGCTTAAAACTGTTTTTATTTTCATTTTTGTAAAGAAATTTTAACAATATGGCAAAAATTAATATTTATCGGCTTTGTATGAACATACAATGATGGTGGATTTTATGTATTTTAATAATGTGAACCCTACATATACCTCAAACCAGCAGGTTACTCCTAAAAAGACTGTTAGGGTTAAACAGCTGGCAGCAAATGATATGCACGGAATTTTAGGCGGATATAGAAAGCTGATGACAGTTACCGACCGCTTTGAGTTAGAAAAGAAACAAAATCCGGATATTGTATATTCAAAATTCTTAATCGGGGACAATTCCGTCGGGGCCAATAGGCCAAAAAATAAATTGGTTATAGCTCTCGAAAACTTTATGAATCTGCGTGCAAAAACTATCGGAAACCACGATTTTGATGATTACGGAGCGAAAGGACTTTCTGCCGTTACTGACAATTCCAAAGTGACCGCTCTAGCGTTGAATCTTGTAACAAAAACTCCTAATTCTTTAATCCAAGATGACATCGATGCAGGCAGAATTGCAAAGTCGATGGTTTATGAGGAAAACGGCGAAAAATTCGGAGTAATAGGACTTGTTCCGCATGATTTGTTTAACAGAATTAACCAGCAGTGTAAAGATAACTGTAAAGATTTGGATGTTTTATCGTTGGAAGAAACTGTAAAAGCTGTGCAAGCCGAAGTCGATAAAATGGAAAAGCAAGGAGTGAACAAGATTACCCTGCTTTCTCACATGGGTTATGATGCAGAAGTCGAATTGATAAAAAGAATTAACGGTATTGATATTGTTCATGGCGCACATTCTCACGATATGCTAAGGGGACTTGTTCCGGGTAAAAACTTTTTTACTTCCCAAAGAGGGGAGCCTGTCATTTTGACTCAGGCTTCTAAAAATGGCCACTGGTACGGAGTGACAGATGTTGTTTATAACGAAAAAGGTACGATTATTGCCGCTGAGAACAATGTTTTGTCCTTGGATAAGGAAAAAGACAGCTTAAAAGCCATAACCGCAGAGAATGTTATGATTGGAACGCCTAAAAAGGTTGGTGAGTTGGTTCACGATGTGAAATCAATGCCTGAACAAGAATTGGATGAAAGTCCGATGTGCTCTTTCTTATGTGATGCATACAAAAATCTTACCGGCTCAGATATTGTTTTCTTGAATGCAGGAACGATGAGAAACACTATGCATAAAGGCGATGTCACTGACAGGCTGCTAATTGATATGATGCCTTTTTATAACGATATTTCAATGTACAAATTGAGTGAAAAAGACGTCATTGATGCAATCAACGGTGGTCTGGAGGCAACGAAAAAATACAATCGTACAGGAGCTTTACAGGTTGCAGGCATGAGTTATGTAATCGGTAAAAACGGAAAAGTTAAAGAAGCCTATTTATTAAAAGATGATGGCTCAAAAGTTAAAATGAATGTTGAAAACCCAAGCCCTGAAAAGTTTTATAAAGTTGCATATAATTCCTTTTTGAGTGGAGGAACTGAAGGTTTGAATATTTTGAAGGCTCCAGAGAAAAAAATCAAAACCTTTGAGCAAAATGAAACTGATTTGCTCATTGAACACTTTAAATCATTCAATGGAAAACCTCTTTCAATTGACAAAACCGGCAGAATTACTAACGAAGCCTAAAAAAGTTACCTGAAATTGTCGGGTATGTTGTCAAGGAATGAAGGGCTTTGAGTTGGTTGTTTTTGCGGTGTGGACTGTGGTTGAAGAACCGGCTGAATAGTTTTTTGTATGCTTTGTGCAGGTGTTGACGCAGGTTCTTGGTTTTGTGTTTGCGGTGAAGAAGCTTGTGGGCTTGGTTGTGTTTGCTGTGTCTGGAGGACTTTTTGTTTTGTTCCGGGCGGATTTACCCAAGTGAAAGATTTTACGGCTTTTACGCTCTCAGGGTCGCCGGAAATCAGTACTCTGAAATTCTTTGTAGAATATCTGTAATTCGGATTTAATTCAGGAATTTTTGAAATGTCCAATTCCGGAATTTCGCTGTTGCAGAAATTGAATAAGTTCGAGATAGTTTGACCGTATTTTGTGTGTTCATCCAAGAATTCTTTTATTGTCATCGAACCTA
>CAZIVG010000046.1:0-10477 GCA_964542595.1 uncultured Muribaculaceae bacterium
TAAGCATGATGATTATCGTGAGCATTGCGAGCAAAAGCGGTATTTTCACTTGGATAGCAAATTCTCTTTTGAAAAAGACAAAAGGTCACCCGATATTGATTTTATTTGCGCTTGGTGCATTTACAGCAATTGCGTCTGCATTTCTTGACAATGTAACGACTGTCATTCTTGTCGTGCCTGTAACGTTCCTTGCCGCAAAAAAATTGGATGTGAACCCTATCCCTTATTTAATAACAGAAATCCTAACATCCAACATCGGAGGAACAGCGACTCTTATCGGCGACCCTCCGAACATAATCATAGGAAGCAAAGCAGGATTTTCCTTCATGACTTTTGTTCAGGAATTGACAGGAATCGTGGTGGTAATTTTTGCGGTAACAATGGGGATTTTGTGGCTGTTTTTCAGAAAACAGCTTGTTGCAACAAAAGAAAAAATGGAAGAAGTGGCCAACCTCGACAACAGCGAAACGATTACAGACAAGCCGCTAGCCATCCGCTCTTGCATAGTCTTACTTTTGGTTATACTCGGGTTTGTGACTCACGACATAACTCACATTGAATCCTACGTGTCAGCAATGTTGGGTGCAAGTTTTCTTTTAATCTTTGAAAACCCGAAAAAAGTTCTTCACGGCGTTGAATGGAACACGATTTTCTTTTTTATAGGATTATTCATAATCATCGGGGGCTTTGAGGAGGCAGGCGGCATCACAATGATGGCAAACTGGATTCTTGAAGTCACTAAAGGCAACGAATCCGCAGCAGCTATGCTGATTCTTTGGGCGTCAGGTATTTTGTCCGGAGTTGTTGACAACATACCATATACAGCAACAATGGCTCCATTAATTTATCAAATACAACTGGCAGAAGGTGCAGCTTATGCTCATCCGCTTTGGT
The DNA here is from genome assembly GCA_964542595.1 of uncultured Muribaculaceae bacterium. Classification (GTDB taxonomy): domain Bacteria; phylum Cyanobacteriota; class Vampirovibrionia; order Gastranaerophilales; family Gastranaerophilaceae; genus Limenecus. The sequence goes on from CAZIVG010000046.1 coordinate 895, forward strand.
GGTGTTTGTCATTGGGGGCTTGTTTGGGCGGTAACATGACCATAATCGGCGCAGCAGCAAACGTCATAGTTTCTGAAACAGCAAACGCATACGGAAAACCGATTTCGTTTATGAAATATCTTAAATACGGACTTTTGATAACTTTTGTTTCATTGGTTTTAAGTTCGATTTATATCTATTTTAGATTTTTACTTCCGGCAAGCCATTAAATATTTTGTCTTAAAACATCCTGAGGTTTGAATGCATTTTCAATGTTAGGAGTATCGACTTCAAAAATGTGAGCCTGTGCGGGTCCCAAATCAATCTCGATTCCATCATTTTCAGCACTCCAAACGCTGCCCTGCCCGTACTTCGGAGAAAGGTCTTCAAGCTTTTGTGAAGCGCTTAAGCCGGGAACTCTGACTTTTACTTTCTGTCTTGAGTTTACATCATGGTTTGCAATAGTGACAAGAGTTTTACCGTCTTTGTGTCGTGCATAAGCGATAACTTCATCTCTGTTATTGTTTTTCACAGGCAATTCGATGTAGCTTCCTTTTGTGATAACTTCACCGTATTTCGGTCTGACCACATTCATCAAATAGCCGAAATGTTTTCCGATTTCAGGATTTTCTCCACCGGGTTTTCTGGATTTGTTGAAAATGTCAACAAATTCGTGGTGAGTGTAATGAACAATGTTGTCTTTTGTTAAAGGATTTTCTTTGAAATATTCGATGATATTTTTATAATCTGAATTGTTCAACTCTTCAAGTTTTTTGTTTTTAGCATCACTGTTGATGAGTTGTTTTAAGTTACCGAATTTATCAGCAATTTTAATATTATTAATCGCGCTGTATCCCAATTCGGTTTTTTCAAGCAGCTGGTTAAATGTTTTATCTGTTTGATCAAGGAATTTCTCTTTTGCGTATTTATCCAAAACAGTCAAAACTTGTGCATATTCAGGATCCTGACGCAACTCTCCGACAGTTTTATTCTTGTCTTTGCCATCGCACAATTTCGCCAACTTCGGCGCAATCGTGATAGCATCCATCATTTCGGAAGTAAGCGCCTCATAAACAGTGTTATTCAAAAGCTCCCCGAAAGTTGTGTTTACAAGTTTTTTACCATATTCGTACATGTATCTGTCACCTGATTCATATCCTGTGACCATATACGGATTCGTCATCGGAACAGTAGCCTGAAAAACGTTCGTCATCATGCAGTAATCTGCTCCGCCGTTCGCCATCGGACTTTTGTCATCGTGAGTCGCAAAAGAACCGATCAAAGACTTTCCTTTGTCGTGGTTGTGGGTAATTTGCATGCTTTCTTTTATAAACTTGTGGAAGTCATTAGCTTTCCATGCATGGAAAATGTGGTATTGTCCATAATAAGAATCGAAACCTGACATTAAAGCTTCTTCAGGGCGATCGGCAGGCATGTTCTTCATCGGAGAAGCGTCTTCATAAGTGTAACACTCAGCGAGAAAAGCAAATTCAGGGTCTTTACTTCTTGCATAAGAAGTCAGAATATCCCAGAATTCAGGAGGTTTCGCTCTGCCAACGTCGGCTCTGATACCGTCAACGCCAAGATCAACGCACATATCGATGAATTTTTTGTGATAATCGAGAAGTTCAGCGTTCAAAACTCTTTTGTCAGCGTCTTTCCATGGCCCGAACATTCTGATATCTTCCCATCCTTCGGGTGTTTTCGGGTTTCCTTGTGCGTCTGTAGCTCTCAAGTCGGGTCTGGCATCATAAAGATCAACCGACATGCAACTAGGAAGGTCGAGCATTACTTTAATATCTCTTTTGTGACATTCTTTGATTGCATCTTTAGCTTCTTCATAAACATTTTTCGGATTTTTAGGGTCATCAAGTTCAGGATCTATCGACAAATATTCCAAAGGCGCATAAACTGAACCTGCGTTACCTTTTGCAGCTATTTTCCCCGGGGGGTTAATAGGCAGCCAGTGGAGAGTATTTATTCCGTATGTTTTCAACTCATCAAGTCTTTCCACCATATTTGTAAAATAGCCCGGCTCTTCATTACCCTCAATCAAACCGTTACCGTCAGTGTCTTTCGCGTTGAACGTTCTCGGAATCATTGCATAAATAACAGATTGATTATTCTGGAACATAGAGCGAAGATTGTTTTTGTAGTTTGTTAAAGGAGCGCTCTCAACCGCCTGAACAGATTGTACGGGGACAATTATTTGAACCTGAGAAGGAGCAGCAGCAGGTTTTACGCCTGCCATCATATTCATCAAAAGACTTGTACCAAGAGCTTTCTTATACTGTTCAGCAGCAGGGGTGGCAACAGGAACAAAAGCAGGGTTCGTCTGTGGAAGCTGCTGTGAAGGCTGGACTTGGACCGCAGGAGACTGAACAGCCGCAACCTGAGGGCTTGAAGTATTTGACATTTGAGCCAAAAGTGAAGCTTTAAAATTTTGTTTCAAAGGGCTTGTGTAAGTCATATTTTGGTTGCTAATCATTTATTGACTCCTTCGGGGACAGATTTATTTTGATTTTTGTATTCATCTTTGTTGAAGTAATTTTTTCTTCCGACAAAAGCTAAAGCAACGGCAGTGAATGCTGTTGTACCAATCAACAGGCCGTAAGCAAGTTTTGTCCATTTGTTTCTTGAACGAACGTTTTGTGCAGCGCTTGAAACAAAATCAGTGACGTTTTTGCCTGACTCAGCCGCCAAAGCTTTGTTAGAAACTTTGTAATTAATTTCTTTCAGAATAGAATCTATCGCAGACTTTCTGTTGTATGTCTCACTGCCACTGAAATTGTTTTTGTAATCATGCAATCTTCCCAAACACGCATCAACTGTTTCTCTGGTTATTTCATGGACTCTTCGTTTGAGTCTGTTCTCTATTTCAGGCAGTTTTGAAAAATCATTTTTCTCAAAGAAATCCTTAACAATGCCTTTGTTGATTTCACCTTCGTTTGCGTGTTTCAAAAGCTTGTTGTCTGTACCCATAAAACGGAATTTCATTTCTTCAATATTTTTGTTAATCAAATCAATGAAATTGCTTGCGACAAGCTTTTCTTTTTCATCTTTTGAACCGTTCATGATTGCATCAACAGTCTTTTTATCAAGGCTTCCGTTAACCGTGTTTGCAATCTCCCAAAGCATCTCTTTGCTGTGTTTAATACCTTTTGGATAGCCGGGAATTTTCGATTCAAATTTTGTGGTCCAATCGTTGATATCATTTTTGTGCAATGCAATCTCTTTTATGTAAGCACTCAAGCCGGCTTTCGCTCTTTGATATTCTTTTGCCAATTGTTCATCATTCAAGCCATCAGGCGACTTGAACATATAAAACTTCGCTCTGTTGTAGAGTTTTTGTCTGAATTCATTGATATCATGACCCAGAATTTCTTCTACTCTGGCATCTGCATTTTTGATTGTATCAATCGCTTTTATCTGTCTTGCAAAAGAATCGGTAGTGTTCACAAGTTTTTGGTAAACTTCTCTGATTTTAGCATTGTATTCCATTGAAAGCGCGCCTTTTGCTTTATCATGGAAGTTGTCCTGATAAGCAATTCTCATCATAAGCGTTCTGACTTTTGAGAGAACTCCCGGCTTTTCATAAGTTCCGATGAGTTGAATAACAGCTTTTTCTTCTTTTGAAACAGCTTCGGCAGAAAGCTTTGTCATTTTGCTTAAAACTTTTTCAAATTTCTCAGGATTTTGTGCAATCTCTTCGAACTTCTTAAGCACGACTTTTCCTGCATTTCGAGAATCAGTCCCTGCCACTTCAGCCAACTCAGCTTTTGTGAAGCCCAAAGACTTCAAGTATTTTTTGGGTACTCTATCCCAATTGATTGCTGTAGCTGACTCAGAAATGTTCATTACAGTAGCTTTCTCAAGTTCTGCAATTTTGTCATGCAAATGAACGTGAGTTTCAGCAAAATTGAAGAGATGCTTCATTCTCGCTTTATCAACTTTGAAGTAATGGTTTTGTTCAAAATATTTTTGTGTTTTGTTGTTGATCGTTTCACGAAGAGCTTTTAACAATGATCTGTCAACGTTTTGCTGCTCATTGACAGTCCAAACAACTTTTCTTGCAAGCAAGTTCTTAACAGAACCTTGCTGGACCATGTTGATTTCTTCTTGTCCAAATGCGACCAAAGACTCTTCCAGAGCGGCAGAAATCTCATGCGGCTTCAATCCTTTATAATCAAGGAAATTTTTAGGAATTTTTGACCTGTTTGCCTCAGGAACCATATCACGGACTTCTTGGATTGCGTCGGCTGTAATCTTCATCAAATCATCAGCAAAACTGCCTGTGACCCTTACATAAGGCTCACGGACATCCATAGCATGCTTCATTTCTTTTTGAATCGGAATCAAAACACCTTTCGCAAAATATCTGTCTGAGAGGAATTTTTCCAATCCGTCTAATCCATCTTTTGTAAGACCGTTTCCGCCATGTGAAAAAATGGCGTCAAACTCAGATTGAACCTTTGCGTCAGGCTTAAAGTTGAGACCTGACATAGTTTCTGCAAGCGTAGCGTTACCTTTTTTGAGGAGCGCGTCCAATTTTTCATTCAGCTTAGCAATATTTTTTTCAGCGTTGTGCGTTCTCAATTTGCCGAGGCCGGTTTTGATAGGCTCTTGAAGACTATCAGCAGCTATCGAAGAAACAACCGGAGTCATAACCCCCGCCGTAAGCATCCAAAGCGTGTTGCCCTGAATGGCAATTTGCTTCATTTTATCCTGAATTGCTTCACGTCTATTCGGGATATCTCTGGGGATTCCGAGTTTGTCGCCGATTGCGTCTAATTTTTCATATTCGGGAGAATTTTCGTTGTATTTTCCTTTTTTGTCGATATGTTTGTATAAATCCCAAGGAAGATATTGAGGGTCTTCAAAGAAATTCTTTCTTCTATCATAAGAATCAACATATTTTTGGTTAATATCAACGCCTGTGGCCATTTTTATCGGAGTGCCGATTATTCTCGGCCAAATTGCCATTGAAGCAAACCAAGTGGCCAAACCGACGAATTCCATTCCCCTTGCAAACGGGAAAACTTTTGAACTGGCCAAAACAGCGGCAATCCCCAACGAGCCTGTTCGGATGGCAAGGTCGTTGACTTTTCCCACCGAATAATCTGTGCCTTCACCTTTAAATGCTGCTTTGTAGAAGTATTTTACATAATCAGCATAGGATTTTACAGTGCTGCCTGCAGACTGGAATATATTTTCTTTAACAAGATGCCCTGCCGGCTTCATCGGCTTAATCCCTCTGGGTGCGGTTGCAGAAGGACTCAAAGGTTCTGCCGGAACATAAGAAAAACCTTGCACCTGTGGAACAGCTTGCCTTACCGGAGTAGTGACCGTAGAAGGAACAGGAGCAGCCTGAGGCTTATTTGTAGCTGCAGGAATAACTTGGGGTTTGTAAACAGGTATTGAATTGATTAAATTGCCCATCTATTTTCGCCCCTCATTTGTGTTGTCTTTGTTCACAATTTCGTGACTTTTTGCGGAAGTCTTTCCGATGAGAAGCGAGACCGCGCTCAACGTAGCCAAGCCGGCTGCAAGAATGGTTGCCTTTCCGGCAATAGATGATGCCTTGCTGTGACCCTTCCAAAACTCCTTGAAGCTTTTGCCGAAAGGCTTGAGAATATAGTCATATCCTGCGATTTTTGCGTTATGCAATTTCTCTTTCATCGGGAGTCCTTTTCCGAAGACACCGTCTTTGATAGTGCGCTTGAAGCCTGCCATCGACTCTTTAGCCCATGCCGGCTGATTAGCCATTCCTATACCAAGCGCAACATAAAATGCAGTCAAAGCATATTGCCAAGCTCGCGCCATGACTATTGTTTTTTTGATTAACGGCTTAACAGTGGAGTCAATGTCATTTGTATCTTCTTTAATGCCGTATCTTTTCCCGATTTTTTTGTATCTTGCGTTGACTTCATCAGGGGTTTTGCCCTCTTCGTTGTACAACAAATCCCATCTGGTGAAATCTGCACTTTCAAAGGCTTTATGGTATTCTATGTCTTTCGGGAAAACTCCGGTTTGGTTCGTTGTAGAACCCGGCACAGCTTTTACATAAGGGTGATTCAGGTCGATTCCTCTTGTTGCCCTTACTGTCGTGTTTACAATTGATTTCGCGATTGCAGCACCAAGATAATACAACCCGACACCCAAAGCCATGTGCTTTGCAACGCCTTTGGCCGACTTGGCCGCTTGGAAGTTGTCTTTGTTCACCCCTGCATAAAACAATGCTGCAAGAATAGGACCTCCTACATAATAAGGGAGTTTTGCGGTTTGAAGATATTCAAAAAACGTAAAGTCCTGCGCCCCGCCAAGCCCTCTCGGATAGTGTCTCAGCGGAATTGCTTTCGTTTTTTCCCAGTTTACTCTCATCTTTTCAGAAAGTGAATTCTCAAGAAGAGTGTCTTTTTTATAAATGCGTATTTTTTGTTTCTCTGCTTTTTCAGGTTTAACAGCCGTCGGTGCAGTAGCCGCGCCCTTTAGTGCAGGAGTATTGACATAGTTTATAGTATTATTCGACACAGTAACCATCTTTTCCCTTGAATCGCATGCTAAGTCCTGTTTATAAAAGGCTTCTCAAAAAAATTTTTGCTAGTTAAATGGCATGAATTTTTGACCGATCCCCATAAAACCAGTGTATCACAGGATTTCATTTTTAAAATCCATTTTTACATTTTGTAATATTTGCAATTCTGAAAATCACAAATTCAATGTTATACATCAAGATAGAATTTTTGAGGCGTTTTTGTTTGACTTCTGATTTTAAATTATTAAAACATAATCATACAAACAGATGTAGTAAACACTCGGGCAATCCTTAATAATTAGTTAGTGTAGTTATAATCAGCAAGCTCTATGCCTTTTCGTTACAGATTACAAAAAATTCTGGATTTCAGAATCAGAAAAAAAGAAGAACAACTTCAAAACGTACGCAAGGCTCAGGCACTGGTTTTGAAGATAGAAGGATTAATCGAAAGAAACAATCAGGAAATCGTCTCGACGATAGCAAATATGCGACAAGCGGACTTCATGATGTACGAAGCCTTCGACAACTTCCTAAAGCACCTTTACATCAAAGGAGAACAACTCGAAGAAGACAGACAACAAGCACTCAGAGAACTGGAAATAGAAAAAGACAAACTGAGAGAACTTGAAAAAGCAGTCAAGGTACTTGAAAAACACAAAGAAAGAAATCGAGAACTCTATCTCGAAGAAGAAAAACAAATCGAACTTAAACGCCTCTCTGAGGTTGCGATACAAAAATTCTTCGCAAAAAGCTTAGAAAAGCAGGAAGAAGAACTGCTAGAACTAATGAACGACCCTCAATACAACGAAGGAACTGATATAAATGAATATCGCTAATCCAAAAACTCCGGTTGAAACACCGCAAGCACAACAGAAAAACGACCCTCCTGCTGTTTCAAATTCTGACAAGATTTCTTCATCACAGAAACCGGAAGATAGCAAAGAAAACAAAGATAATACCACTCAAGGTGAATTCAAAAAGCTTTTGGAAGAACCGAAAAGCACTGATAAAATCAGCATAGAACAAGCTTTGCAAAACAGCAGTCTCAATCCTGAAATACAAAACCAAGATTACGCAAGCAAGTTCGGGTTCGACACAATTTCTTCTTTCAAAAACCTAAAACCGCTTTACAACTACGACTCGATGTCGATTTCAAAAGATGACGCAAAGTTTTTCGCTGACCTTGTTGAAAACAAACAATTCGCAATCCAACAAAACAGCAACAACGCAAACCTTATAAAATTCGCTGACGAAATCGGCCCGACTTACAAAACCCAGCAAACTTCACAGGTTTTGTCAGATTTAATAAACAAAGCATACAACGACCAAAAACCTGTAAGAATCGATTTTGACAACAACGTATCAGTAATTTTAAAAATTGATTCAAAAGGAAAGGTCTCTGCCGAATTTATCCCTGGAGACAAAGCCGTAGAAGCATATTTGAGAAACAATATCGGATTCTTAAAACAGAGATTCGATGAACAAAATCTTCCCTACAACGACTTGATGTACAGACAATCAAATCAAAACAACCAAAACAAAGAAAAACAGCAACAGAAAAAAGATAAAGGAGAGTAAAAATGAATGATTCATTTGTAAATGCTCTAAACACCCAAAAAGCAACCACCGATTGGATGGACGCGATTTCAGAAAACCTTACGAATATTTATACCCCCGGCTATCGTGAAACGCAAGCCAGTTTCAAGACTTTTTTGAATTCTTCAATAATTGACGGAATGAACAAAAACACAGGTCAGGGGAAATCAACTCCCGGCACATCGAACGAAAACGTCTATCTCGAGGGCGAAGGCTTTTTCACCTTGCGTCGTCCTGACGGGCAAATAGTTTACTCAAGACTCGGTGAATTCACTTTCGACAAGGAAGGGGTTTACAAGAATCCAAGCGGAATGACAGTTCAAGGCTACATACTTAATGACAAAGGCGAAATCATGCAGGGTACAAAACCCATCGACGCAGATATTTATGCAGAAACAGGTATAAAAGGCGGTGCGGTAAATATTCCTACAACAAACATAAAACTCTGGATTGACCCCAACAACGGAAAATATCTCGGAAAATATGACGATTTCGAATTTAAAGGTGACGGGATTTTATACGGAAAATCCGATGGCGGAAAAAACACTGTCCCTCTTTATAAACTCGCGGTGATGAATTTCCACAACCCTGAAGGACTCTACGAAATCAAACAAGGCGAATTCATTGAAACAGAAGATTCAGGACGACCCGTCATCGGCAGAGGCGAAGTCCGCGGCGGGCTTTTAGAGATGTCCAATGCAGACTTCAAAGCAAATATTTCTTATTATCAACAAGCAAAAATGCAACTCGATGTTTCGAACAAATTGATTCAAACAAACAAACAGCTTTTGCAAGAAGTTCTGCAACTGATAAGCCAATAGCGCGAGTGAGCTGAGGCTGAAAGACGAGGACGTTGAGACCTCGGCTGTAACGCCGTTAATAGCGAACGAGCAAGAGAAAATTCCTAATTTATTAATGCCTTTGTTGAATGAAGCAAGGGCTTTTTATTTAAAAAATCTTTCAACAATATCTGAAAAATTCAGATTATCCAAAAAAGTTTTTCTCTGGTTTTTACCATGCCCCTGTCTCAAAACGACACCCTTACCCAATGGCTGATAAACATCTTCTTTTATGATTTTTCCTTTGCTCCAAACAACTTCTCTACAGTTCAAAGGACTAAAAGATTTGTCATAAACGACTGTTCTGATTTTTTTAGAAACACTTAAATTCTCTTTGACGTCTTTGCCGTCTATTTTTTTTACAACAGGCACAATGATTTCATCTTTTAAAATACGTATTGTTTTGCCTTTTTGGTTATGAAATGTTTTGATTAACGGTGAGATTGCCATCTAAAATTCCTCTTTTCAGCTATATTTATACAATGCTCGTAAATATTTTTTTTTGCTATTTTTTTTCATAAGCAACTGAAAGGACATAACTTTCTTCGTTAACTTTTACAATTGCCCAACGCAAAGGCTCGATTCCGAGTTTTTTAAGTTCAGCTTCAATATAAAAAGACGCCAAATTTTCGGT
>CAZIVG010000047.1:0-10456 GCA_964542595.1 uncultured Muribaculaceae bacterium
ATTCTTGAAGCTGGCGGAAGAGTAGTCGGAATAGGCAAAATTGAAGATATTTATGTAAAATCAGGAGTTTCTCACGCAATTCATACAGGTTCAAACGCTGAGGGGCTGGAGCTAACTTTAAAAGCTCTAGAAAAAAGCCTTGATTTGGAAAAAATCAAAATTGCGCCGACTCAAACGACGCCGAAATGCGAGTTGATTTTCACGAACCTTGTAGATACGGATATGCTTTTTGGTCACAGGAATGACCCAATCGGTTATGCAAAAGCGATTGAAGAAATCGATGTGTTTTTACCGAAAATCTTGGATAAAATGACGGATGATGATGTTCTTTTTATCACCGCAGACCACGGCTGTGACCCTACTGTGCCCGGAACTGACCATACAAGAGAACAGGTTCCGCTTTTGGTTTATTCACCTGTGATTGATGGGAAAAGTCTTGGTTTGATTCCTTCTTTTGCCTATGTTGCTGAAGAAATCAGTAAGTGGTTTGAACTGAATGCTTAGGTTTAGCCTTTACGAAGTCTTAAAATAATGCTATTTTATATATATGGACTATGTTCGCTGGTATGACAAAGATCCTGACTTAAGCCACTTGATGAAGTTCCTTGAGGGGCTGAATGAAGAAGTCAGAGATGAAATTGCCCAAGATTTGATTCAGATAATTCTTGGAGAATTGGAGACCAATAAAGACAGTGAACTTTCACAGTTGTCCACAATGAAAATAGGTGATTACAGACGTTGGTACGACAAGAATTTGACTTTGCATTCCGCTGTTGAGATAATTAAAAACCTCGATAACGATCAGAGGGAGCAGATTTTGTCTCTGATAATGGAATCGATTGTTCAGATTTTAGCGGAATACAATTATGACAACACATAACAGTAAAAAGGCTCTCGTCACAGGTTCGACAAGAGGCATCGGAAAAAGCATTGCGAAACTTCTTTGTGAATCAGGTTATGATGTTTTTCTTACCGGCCGAAATGAAGAACTTTTGAAATCTCTTAAACAAGAAATCAACGCAAAATCTTATTATGTTTTTGATTTGCTTGAGGAAAATGCCTGTAACCTTCTGATGGATGCGGTTGGCGATGTTGATATTCTGGTTAATAATGCAGGTGATTACGTTTATTCGCCGCTCGAAAAAACTTCTTGTGACGATGTGAAAAGGCTTTTGCGTCTGAATGTCGAAGTTCCTTTTCTTTTGACCAAATTGGCCGTTAAAAGTATGAAAGAAAAATGTTGGGGGCGCATTGTTAATATAGGCTCAATAAGCGGTGCAGTTGGTGAGGCGAATGCTTCTTTATATTCTCTTACGAAATCGGCTTTTTCCGGTTTTACAAAATCTCTCGCTTTGGAGTTGGCGCAGGATAACATCACTGTGAACACAATTCACCCCGGATGGGTTGAGACTGATTTGGCGTGCGATGCAGTCGCAAAAAGCGATTTTTCTTATCAAGAAGAATTGGATATGATTCCACAGCGAAGATTCATCCATCCCGATGAAATTGCAAACCTTGTGAAATACATGGTTTCGGAGGATGCAAAAGGCATGACAGGCCAATGCGTAAGTTTGTGTGCGGGTTTGAGTGCAGGTTAAATATTATACTAAAGTTGTGCATTCAATCGGCATAAATCCTCCGTAAAGATGATTAGTCTGCCTGCTTATAGTGTTACTTTAGATAGGTACCTTTATTGTAACTAAGTAAGGAAGGCAAGATGGATAAGATTAAAATTTCACAAACAAACTTCTCTCTTTTTAGACCTATGTCTAAAGATGAGCGCCAAGAAGTTCACTCTAACCCTTTTGGAATAAATTTCAAAGGAAACATATTAGCATCAGACGTTTTTGAGTCATCAAAAGCAAAAGAAACAAACTCTGCAGGTTCTAACCCTTTCACACAATTGACAAGCAAGTCAAAAATGGCAGCAAGTGCAGTTGTTGGGTCTATGAACTCTTTCAACGAAGCGTTTCGTTCAAGAATTAATTCAATCGTTTCTTTCGGAAGACAAGTAAGAGAAAGCATTTCCTCTTCTTGGGAAAAAGCCAAAAACACAGAAATCTCTTTGGACTTCAAAGGTTTGGCTGAATCAATTTCTTCAAAATTCAACAATCAATACAGCGTCAGCAACCTTGTGAAGCAGCCTGTAGATGACTTGGGTGCAATGTTTAGAGCAGAGCACGATGCACACATTGAAAGTTTGAAAGCGTAGGTAATGATGAAAACTAACAGAATTGATAACATTATTGAAGCATTGAGCAAACACGAAGATCCAAAATCGATTGAAGTTCTTCAAGAAATCGGCACAAATTCAGAAATCGATGAAATCAGAGAAAAAACTGCTCACGCGCTTATCAGAAAAAACTCTCCCGAAGCTTTAAGAGTCGTAATCTCTTCTTCAGGAAAAGGCATCAACGATATGAGTGCAAGAGTGGCGATGAGTGCTATTAACGAGATTCTTTCGTTGAACGACAAAACAGAAGTTTTGAGAGTTCTTGAAGAAACAATGAACGGCGAAGAAAAATCGGAAGTAAAAGATACCGCTCGTTCAGTAAAAGCTTTGATTACATATTCTATGTAATTATACTTCCAACTAGACTTAAATTAAAAAGACCCTTCGAAACAAAGGGTCTTTTCTTTATTTTGACTTTTTTCTATGCTGTGAAAACAGGTGAGCCGCCGTTTTGTCCGTTCTCTTGTCCTGACGGTGCTTCTCTAAGCGGATTGTCCAAAAGAAGGTCAGAAGAGAATACTTTGATGACTTCATCGCTGAAACCGTCAAGAAGTCCTGCAATGTCTTTTGATGATATTCCAAGATCTCTTGTATCCAGTTTTGAAAAATCAGTCTCTTTCTTGCCACCGTTTTGTGCAGGTGCTGTGCCGGCTGCTCCTGATGTTGCGGCCGTTGAAACTTGATGATTAAAAAGCGTTTCATTTCTCGCTGTGTTAAAATTCGATGCTGCTTGTAGTTCTTGTTGCAATCCCAAACTTAATCTGTTTACCTGCATTGAAAATCTCCTTTGATTCCGAGGGCTTCCTGATTTATTTATCGGAGTTTTTTATGCGAAACTTTATAGATTATTGATTGTTTTTTACAATAGTTAACATTCTGTTACGCCGTCAGAAATAGTTTTTAAATTTTCAATAACAATAAATCTTTCGGGGTCAAAGTCAATACCTGCAGTATTTTGAAGAACAAAAAAAGTTGGTCCTGAGCCTGACATCATTGAATTGGGCAGTGCTTTTTTGATTTCCTGTAATTCAGGATAATCGTTTATTACCGCGTACTCAAGACTGTTGTGTAAAAGGTTTTTGTCGAAATTTTTGACTATCTTTTCAGTGTTGTTCGGAACCGACTTGTCTTTCAGTGTGGAAAACTTTGTGTAGGCTTCTTTTGCAGAAATGCCAAAACCTGTTGGTTTTATCAATGTCACATCTAGTTTTGGAGTTTTGATTTTTTCTGTATTTTCACCTCGCCCGGTGCAGACCGCTGTGCCTCCGTTTAAGCAGAAATTCAGATCCGAACCTAATGACGCGCAGAGTTCTTCGATTTTTTCATCGGTTAAGGGGTTTTTAAAAAGCCTGTTCAATGCAAAAAAAGCAGCCGCACCATCCGTGCTTCCGCCTGCGAGTCCTGCTTCTATCGGAATGTTTTTTTCAAGGTAAATTTCGGTTTTTGCAGTTAGGCCTGTTTCCTCAAAAAACTTCATCGCAGCCTTAAAAACAAGGTTTTTTTCGTTGTAAGGAATCTTGTCAGAATTTCCGCTCAATAAAATCTCGGTTTTGTCGCAAGGGGTGACTTCGGCCGTCAGATAATCGTAAAGACTGATTGCCTGCATAACGCTTTTTATGTCGTGAAAGCCGTCAGCGCGTTTTCCCAAAACTTCTAAAGTTAAATTAATTTTGGCCGGTGCTTTGACTTTAATTTTGTGTTGAAAGTTCGACATTCTTTTTTAACTCCTCAGACAGTTGTGCAAATTGTTGAATCGAAAGAGTTTCCCCTCTTGTGTTTTCTGTAATTTCAAGGTTTTCAAGTGTTTTTGCAACTGCTTCTTTGTTGAAGCCTCCATTCAAGAGCGAGTTTTTAAGGTTTTTTCTTCTGGTTGCAAAACAAGCTTTTACAACCTTTCTTAAGAACGTGTAATCTTCAACATTCACTCGCGGTTCTTTGTTTAAGGTTATTCTAACGAGTGCAGAATCAACTTTTGGCGCGGGATAGAATGATTTTGCCGGAACTTTTTGAATGATTGAGCAATCTGCATTGAACTGTGACAAAATTGTCAGCAATCCATATTGCTTTGAGGGCGAATTTTCATTTGCACAAAGCCTCAAGGCCACTTCCCATTGAACCATCAGAATTATTTCAGAGATTCTGTCTCGATTGTCGTTGTTGAGGTCGTCAATTTCGCCCAAAAGGTGCGCCAGAATCGGGCTTGTGATGTAATAGGGAATGTTTGCTATGACTTTAAAAGTGGTGTCTTCGAGCGTTTTTAATTGAACTTTTAAAATATCATCATGAATTAAATTAAACTTTTCAGTTTTGATGTGCTGTAGAGCCTGAATTGCGTCTCCATCAATTTCGACTGCGTAAACTTTTTTTGCTTTTTCAACAATGTTTTCTGTGACGAAACCCGCACCGGGTCCGATTTCCAACACAGTGTCCTCAGATGAAACCTCATCTGTGATTCTGTTAATAACCGACTCGTCAACCAAAAAGTTCTGACCGAGGCGTTTTTTTGTTTTAAATAGTTTTGCTCTTAATAAATATTCACTCATACTGTTATGTTACAATAAACATTATGATAATCATACCTGAATACTTGGCGATACATGAGCCTGATGATAAATTGCTTGAAATAATAAATGAAAAGACCTTTGATGACAAGGTTTTGTACGAAAAGCAGTCTGACTTTCACGACATAAAAGTTGTTGAAAACGAAGTCGGAAGATTTTTGCATTTCAAAGATACTTATCAGGCCGGATTCATCAAAACCCCTTCCTACCAAGGGAATCTGCCATATATAAATTATTTCACGCTGCCGTATTTGATTAACCCTGATATTAAAAACATTCTTTTAATCGGTTTTGGAACCGGAAAAATCGTAAATGATTGGGAAGTGCTTTTTGATAACCTTGAATCAGTTGATGTCGTGGATATTGAGGAAAATATTTTCGACATCGCAGAACAGTTCTTTGGTTTTAAAAAATCAGAAAAAATTGATTTTAATCTCCAAGACGGACTGGTTTTTCTCAGAAATAACAAGAAAAAATATGACCTGATTGTGGTTGATGTCGCTTCTGATGAGGGAATCGATGAGAGATTCTTGAGTGAAGAATATTTAAAATCAATCAAAAAATCACTCGCAAAAGGTGGACTTTTTGTCTCAAATCTCTGCTCCAGCCCTGATTTTGAACACGAAGAGAATACTTTTTTTCGTTCGATAAAAGAACTTTATGAAACAAATTTTAAAGACGTTAAAATTTTCAAAGGCGATGAGTCAGACAGAGTTTATTACAAATCATTTTTTGGTATCGACAAACGTGTAATCGACATTACCAATGTTATTTTGATTTCCTCAGAATCTTCTTTTGCCTTTCAAGGCGACAAAAACAAATTCAAAGAGATTAACCTTAACATTGAGCCGTATTTAAACGATTTGTGTTTTTAATAATTAAATAATAATTAATTTTTATGATTTTTTGAAAAAACTCCTTAAAATAAAAAATATAAGTTTTTTGTAAAGGAGTCTCAAATGATTGATTTTAATAAATTGACAAATCAGGCACAAGAAATTATGTTTTCCGCCCAACAACTGATGGCGAAGTTCCAAAATACACAACTGGAACCCGCACACATTGCGATGGCAATGCTTGAGTCGAAAGAAGGCATTGCAGATGATTATATGAAAGCGTTGAAACTAGACACTCCTCAGTTTAAGGATGCTTTGATGTCCGAATTGAACAACCTGCCACGCGTCGAACACCCTGTGAATACCCAGCAGCTTTATTTGTCTCAAGATACCATAAAACTCTTTGATTATGCCTTGAATGAGGCAGAGGCTCTTAAGGATTCTTACATAAGTGTTGAGCATATTTTGCTAGCCGTTACAGCGTTCGAAGGGTCAAAAATCAAGGCTCTTTTTGACAAATTCTCTGTGACAAGAAATAAAATTTTAAACGAAATGAAAAAAATTAGGGGACAAAACAAAGTCGATTCCAAAGATTCAGAAGAGAAATTCAAAGCACTTGAAAAGTATTCTAATAACCTGACTGACCTCGCAAAGCGCGGAAAACTCGACCCCGTAATCGGCAGAGATGAAGAAGTCCGTCGAGTGATTCAGGTTTTGAATCGTAGAACCAAAAACAACCCTGTTTTAATCGGTGAACCCGGCGTCGGTAAAACCGCCATTGTTGAAGGCCTTGCGCAGAGAATTGTCAGAGGTGATGTTCCGGAAAGCCTTAAAGAAACTCAGCTTATCGCGCTTGATATGGGCGCACTTGTTGCAGGTGCAAAGTTTCGCGGTGAGTTTGAAGAACGTCTCAAATCTGTTTTAAAAGAAGTCGAAGCCTCTGATGGTGAGATTATTTTGTTCATTGATGAACTTCATACCGTCGTTGGGGCAGGTGCGTCTGAAGGTTCGATGGATGCAGGAAACCTGTTGAAACCGCTTCTTGCCCGCGGGGTGTTGAGAACGGTGGGTGCGACAACCATTAATGAATACCGAAAATACATTGAAAAAGATCCGGCTCTTGCTCGTCGATTCCAACCCGTAATGGTTGATGAGCCTTCTGTGGACGATGCGATTAGCATTTTGCGAGGGTTGAAAGAACGTTATGAAGTCCACCACGGAATTCGAATCAAGGATGCTGCATTGGTTGCAGCCGCAAAGCTTTCCGACCGCTACATCACGGACAGATTTTTGCCGGACAAAGCCATCGATTTGATTGATGAAGCTGCCTCGTCTTTGAGAATTGATATCGATTCAATGCCTGAAGAAATAGATTCTCTTGTTCGTCAAAAAATGCAGTTAGAAATTGAAAGAACTGCGATTCAAAAAGAAGATTCTTCTTCTGAAAACAACCAAAAAATTGAGGGTTTGTCCAAGGTTATTAATGAACTTGACGAAAAAATTACCAAACTCAGAACCCAATGGGAAATGGAAAAAAGTAATATCTATGACGAGGCTGCGATTAAAGAAGAAATCGAAAAAGTCAAAGCCCAAATTGATCTGGCGGAGCGTGATGCAGACCTTGAACGTGCGGCAGAGTTGAAATACGGAAAATTGATAGAGCTCTCGAAAAGACTCGAACAGGTTCAAAAGCACGAAGGACAAAAACAGAAAAACCAGCTTTTGAAAGAAGAAGTTGATGAAGACGATATCGCGGAAGTCGTGAGTAAATGGACCGGAATTGAGATTTCAAGACTCGTTGAAAGCGAAATGCAAAAACTCTTGAGAATGGAAGATTCCCTTCACAAAAGGGTTATCGGGCAGGATGAAGCCGTAGAAGTCGTTGCTGACGCAATTAGACGTGCGCGTTCAGGTTTAAAAGATCCGAAACGTCCGATAGGTTCGTTTATTTTTCTCGGGCCGACAGGGGTCGGAAAGACTGAATTGGCAAAGTCTTTGGCTGAGTTTTTGTTTAATGACGAAGACGCACTTATTCGAATCGACATGTCAGAATATATGGAAAAACACTCTGTGGCAAGGCTTGTCGGTGCGCCTCCCGGTTATGTCGGCTATGACGAAGGTGGTCAATTGACTGAAGCGGTCAGACGAAAACCTTATTCTGTTGTGCTTTTCGATGAGATTGAAAAGGCTCATCCTGATGTGTTTAACATTATGCTCCAAATCCTTGATGATGGTCGTTTGACGGATTCAAAGGGCAGAATCGTTGATTTTAAAAATACACTGATTATTATGACCAGCAACATCGGAAGCCATATAATTCTCGAAAATAGCCTGAATTCAATGCTTTCGGAGAAAGATTTCGAAGAAACAAAAGAACAGGTAATGGGCATTATGAAAGACCACTTCAAGCCCGAGTTCTTGAACAGAATCGATGAAATCGTTTTCTTTAAAGCCCTCACATTGCCTCAACTGCAGGCAATTGTCGATATTTATTTTGAAAGCTTGAGAAAGTTGTTTGCGGACAAGGAAATGAAACTCGAGATTTCAGACGAAGCTAAGGAACTTCTTGCAACAAAAGGGTTCAATCCGATTTACGGTGCGAGACCGCTGAAACGTACAATTCGACAGCTTGTTGAGAACCCGCTTGCTAAGAAAATTCTTGCTCAAGAGTTCAAAAACGGCGATACAATAAAGATTGACGCTGATGGTGACGAGATAGTGTTTAGTTAAATTCAAAAAATTGTAACAAAAACTTAACGATTGTTATTCTTGTAGCAATCGTTAAAGTGCGTTTGTTTTTTTATAAATATGTGGAAGTAACAGAAGGTGAATTTATCATGACTCTTAACAATGTTGCAGGGTTTTCTCAGGCACAGGCTGTATCAACGCCGAATTTTAAGGCCGAACAAACAGATCAAATTCCGGAAGTTCCGGTAGAAAAAACGTCACATACCGGCAGAAATATTTTGTTAGGTCTGGCGGCTTTGGGTGCGATTACGTTTGGGGTTATAAAATATCGAAACGCTCAAGCGTTGAAACCGGTTATAGACCAGATTAAAACAAAAGACGGCGGTCTTTTGACGAAAGAACTCAAGAAAGCCAAGATTTTGAACCCTGACGGAACTTCGTCTATCAAAGTTGTTGAAAGAGTGAATACTTTTAGAAACAAAGAAGGCAAAGTTACTTGTGAGGTCACACACAATTTCTTGAAAAATGAGCGCTACAGCGTTTATTTTGACAAAGACGGAAATATCTCGAAAACAGTTGTGGGCAGAATGTCTCCTGTCGATTCGAACGGTAAAGTTTTCTTGGAGCAGGCTTCGATTAATAAATTTACAAGAAATGCGGATGAAGTTGTCACTGACTCACAGCTGGTAGATCATTTTTCTGGTAAAAAAAATGTAATCGCACAAAGCAGAACAGTCAGCCCGATTGAAAAACCTAATACATTGCCTGCACCGGTCGCACCTGTTGCAGCGGATGCTGCAGATGCAGCTTAAATGTAATTAAGAATCTGCGTTAAATCTTTTTCTTCAACAACAATGGTTGCCTCTTTTTTCAAAACTTCTTTTGCACAAAAGGCAGCCTTTGTTTTTGCGAACTTAAACATGCTCAAATCATTCGCTCCGTCACCGACCGCAAGAGTCGTTTCGGGTGTTGCCCCTAATATACTTTGGAGGTTCTGAAGCATCCTGCCTTTGCTGTCATTGAACATCATCGGGCCGCCGACTTGTCCTGTAAGAAAGCCGTCTTTTGAATGTAAGATGTTTGAGAAATCAGCGTCATATCCAAGGGGTTCCTTAGCGGGGCCGGTTGCATTTTTGAAGCCGCCAGAGAAACACACAACCGTAAATCCGCGTTTTTTGAGTTCTGAAATAGTTTCTTTCGCACCCGGCATTAAAGGAAGGTTTTTACAAATCTCATCGACTTTGGCGCTGGAAATCCCTTTCAACAGAGAAACACGATAAGTCAGGCTGTCAAAAAAGTCCAATTCGCCTTCCATTGCTCGCTTTGTGATTTTAGCGACTTCTTCTTGCAGCCCGACTTCTGCGGCGATAATCTCAATTGTTTCGCCATCCATTAACGTCGAGTCAAAGTCAAAAACAGCAAGTTTGTGAGCCATTTATAAACCCCTTTATTTTCTGCCGGTAGAGCCGAATCCGCCTTCACCGCGCTGAGTGTCAGACAATTCCGAGACTACTTCGATTTCTGCTTTTGTGACAGGAGCGATGACCATTTGTGCGATGCGGTCGCCGTTGTTGATTGTGAATTCTTCGGTTGAAAGATTAACAATCGGCACACAAACTTCGCCGCGGTAATCCTCGTCGATTGTACCAACGCAGTTTATCAGTGTGATTCCGTGTTTAACAGACATGCCCGAACGCGGCCTGATTTGTGCTTCAAATCCTTTTGGAAGTTCGATTTTCAAGCCTGTAGGAACCAATTTTCTTTCCAACGATTTAAGAGTAATCGGGGACTCCAAAAATGCGCACAAATCCATGCCTGCAGCCCCTTCTGTCTGGTAGCAGGGTGTTTGGACTGTTTCATCGAGTTTTAAGATTTTTAGATTAATTTTGTTCATTTCTGAATTATATATTAATCAGAAAAGTTATACAATTTTTCAATTTAATCAAAAACTTATTCATTCGATGAATTATTAATTTTTTGTTTATTTTTTAATTTTTCAAAAAAATCAGTGGTATAAAGGAAATAAGGAAAATTAGCGCATGCTTTTTATAATTTAAAGGAGAAATAAAACTATGGCAAAAACAATTGGTATCGACTTGGGAACCACAAACTCCGTAGTTGCTGTAATGGAAGGCGGA
>CAZIVG010000048.1:0-10377 GCA_964542595.1 uncultured Muribaculaceae bacterium
CGAATATGAAGTATATCGGGGATATGAATACCTCTGCAGTAATTCAGATTCTTCAGCGCACAGACTCAGGAAAAATGCGCTCTTTCAATCAGGTTTATCCCATTGTGCTGCACGAAATCGGGCATGCACTGGGGCTTCACGGCCACAGCACAAGCACAAACGATATTCTTTATCCCAACACAAACACCAACGATGTCCACTTGTCGAACAAGGATATAAACACGCTAAAAGCCATTTATCGAAAGTAATTTTTGGGAATAACTATTTTGCTAGGTCGCAAAAGCCTTAGGCGTCCTTGTTTGTAAAAACAGAATACTCCTCAAACGAAAGTTCCTTAGACTTTTCGTACAAAGCCATATCCACATATTTTTTGTACAAATCTGTCAAATCGCCTTCGTAATTGCCCATGATTCTGGCAAAGGTCTTGATTTCTTCCTTATCGGCACCGGCGCCGTAGGCTTTCGTTTTCGCATCTGTGCCTGAAGGGCGAATTTCGATAAACTTGTCGTCAAATTCAAGGTAAGTGCCGTCTCCGACGAATTTTGCATCGATTAATTTGTCAAAACTCAATTCTTTGAACGCGTCAGAGAGAATCTCTTTGATTTGTTCAAGCGTAAGCGCACCCTTGTTTTTCGCAATCGCCAAAGTCAAATAAAACACGTCATTTTGGGTTCTTTTCGCTTCTCCGTCTTTTTTTGCGGCTTTGAGTTTTTCAATGTCAGGCTCTGACTCGTTGTAATAAGAAATGTCCTCACGAATGTCGAATTTCGAAATAATCCCGTTGCCTTCAAAAACGTCTTTGAGGTATTCACAAAGGGTTTTTCCACCCTCAGATTTTGAAAGATAAGAAGCAAGTGCAGACGCTACGATTACAGCTTCTGCGGCACTTTTTTCTCTCATCGCAACAGCAGCGCGGCCGGCTTTTGACTTGATAAGTTCTTCCGAGCCGATAATCATTCCGCCTGATTCTTCCCCGCCGAAAATGAGTTTCGGGTTTACGCCAAGGTTGATTCGATTACCCAAAACATCTGTCACGGTAACCTCTTTGTCGGGTGCGACTGCGATTTGGTTTTCGACCTTTTTCATAATATTTGCGATTTCTTTAAACCCGACAGGCACATTCACGACTTTAACGTCATTTTTCTTCGCCCACTCATCCCAAGAACGCGCTGAAGCAGTTGTTTTAATCATAAATCTCGGATGTTTTTCAAACAAACCTTCGCGTTTAAGCTGTTGCGCCCAAAAATCCATAATCATCAAAAACGACTGGTTTGCAGTGAAAACCGTCAAAACTCTGCCATTGCCAAGTTCAACGTAATCAACCCCGAGTTTGTTCAAGAACTCAATTTTTTCCGCTGATTCAATTTGGGCAACTGTCAGCCTGTCGTGGTCAGGGTCCGTAATCAAAACAACCGTAGAAATCGGGCATTCCTTGAGTTTTTCATCGTATTTCAAAGACTTAATCACAGGAAAATAAGGTTTTCCGTTTTCGTCTTTTGAGATAACCGTAGCGTCAACGGAATAGTCGTAGAAGGTTTTGTTGCCTTTCGGGTCGTGGTCATATTTTCCGATTCCGTGGAAAAACGGGTCTTCTTCTTTATTGAGCCAAACGAAATTCTCAGCAATATCGAGGTTTTTCAAGATTCTGCTCAAAGTTCCGTAAGCTGAACCACCGACGTTGTCGATTACGATTTTATCTTTTAATTCTTTGATAAGGTTAAGGTTTGCATCTTTTGCGACGCCGTCTTTGAGGTATTGTTCGTACAAAACAACTCCGTCATCAAGTTCGGTCATAAGTTCCTCACTGATTAAAGGATTGTCGTTTGAGGCAATTTTAATATCATACGAGCCGTTTTTTTCGACCTGTTCAAAAATTTGTTTAATCTTGTTGACAAAAAGCATAGACTCCTCGGGTAAATATTGGCTGCCCTGAGAGTTGAGGTCTTTTGTGGCGTTTTTAACAGAAATGCCGTGGCTGGAGGTGATGTATTCGCCGCCCAAAAGGTCTAATTTAAAAGCCAAAAACGAAGCCATCCAAATAGGAATTGTTTTTCTGCCTTTCGGCACGAGGGTTTTGATTCCGTGAGCCGCCTGAATTCTGGCAATCAATTCCAAAAAGTCCTGTGAGTTATAACGAACCTCACATCCCGCGATTTTCAATAATTCATCGTTAGGATGAAGTTCCTTCGCAACAAGCGCTTTCGCTTCCGTTGCGAGCATAATTCCGACTATGTTGATAGGGAACCTTGTGTCATGAGGATAAAGTATGTTCTGAGGCCCTCTGATGCCCGCTGTGGAGACTTCGGCCTCTTTCGCATAACCTGTGAACCATTCGCGCAAATTCAGGCCCTCGGGGTTCTTCTCGCTGTCGTATGGAGCCAGATGTTCTTTTTTCAATTTGAAAACAAATTCGCCTTCATTCGATAGGTCAACGAGTTTTTCGTTTTTTATGTAAGCGGGGGTTTTTGATTCGACAGATTCAAAAAGTGCTTTTTCAAGTTCGCTGTGAGGGGTTTTGTCGATATTGTTCATTTTGTAAGGCTCCATTGGAATAAACTTAGTGCCATTATACAAAAATCAGGAGAAATTGTATAGGAGGTAAGAAGGAAGTTGATTTTTCAACATTCCTTTTCTTTCTTTCTTTTTTTTCTTTTACTTTCTTTTTATTTAATTTTCTTTCTTTTTCTTTCTTTTTCTTTCTTTTTATTGTATTACGAACGAAATACGAACGAAATACGTTCGAATAGCCGTAAAACAGTCTTCTGATTTGCCTTTTCAGGGGGTCGTGTTTTTTGTTTTCCCGAAAAAAATTTTTATTTTTTTGTTATAATTTTAGAATAAAAAAAGGTTTTATCTTGAAAAAAACATTACAAATAATCGAATTTGATAAAGTTCTCGAACTCTTGAGCGGGTTCGCAGTGAGCAGCCTCGGAAAATTGCGCTGCAAAAACATTTCCCTCTCTGAAAGTCCCGAGGAAATCCGCCTTAATCAAAGACTCACGACACAAGCACAAAACGCATACAGGACAAGTGCATCGCCCGTGCCTATCGGAAATCTTGCCGATATCGAAGAGCCTTTAAAAGCACTGAAAAACAAAGTTACGCTTTCAATTGAGGATGTGAGAGATGTTTTTGAAACATTGACGACAACCAGAAAATTTTCATCTTTTCTCCACAAAAATGCACAAAACGAGGCAGACCTTTTTGAGTTTTGCAAAAAGCTTTTCCCGCTCGCTGAAATTGAAGAGAAAATCGAGAGCATTTTCGATTCTAATTTCAATATCAAAGAGAGCGCAACGCCTGAACTGAAGGCACTTTTCCAGTCGAAACGTGCGACTGCGGAGAACATCAAAAACACTGTTTCCGATTTGATGAAAAACACAACTTTTGCAGGTTATTTACAGGATTCTGTTTACACAATCAGGGACAACCGAATCGTTTTTCAGGTGAAAGCCGAAGCGAAAAACAAGGTCTCCGGAATCGTCCATGACGTTTCGCAGTCGGGGCAGACGTATTTCATCGAGCCAAAGCAAATCGTCGGGTTGAACAACAAGCTACGAGAGTTGGAAATCGAGATAGAATCAGAAATTCAACGAATCATGAAGGAGCTTTCGATTTTGCTCGGTGAACATCATCAGGAGATTGAAACCTCGTTTTACGCTTTGATTGAGTTGGATTTCATCTTTGCAAAGGCAAAATATTCGACATCAATCGATGCGGTGGAACCGGAAGTCATCGAGGAGCGGATTTTGGATTTCAAATCAATGAAAAACCCTGTTCTGCTTTCGGTTTTGGACAATGTCGTGGAAAACGATTTTTACATCGGCAACCCTTTCAAGTCGATTATCATAACCGGCTCAAACGCAGGCGGGAAGACAGTCGTGCTGAAAACGACAGCGCTTTTCATTGCAATGACGCGCGCAGGGCTTCATCTTCCTTGTTTCAGCGCAAAGGTTTATCCGTTCAAAAAGCTTTTTGCAGAAATCGGCGATGACCAAAACATTATCCAAAGCCTTTCAACGTTTTCTTCGCACGTAAAAAACATAAAAAACGTTCTCGACAACGCAGACCCCGAAACCTTTATCCTGATTGACGAAATCGCAGCGGGGACCGACCCGAAAGAAGGTGCTTCACTCGCTCGTGCGGTTATGGAAAAGTTCGTCGAAAAGGGCGCGTGTTCTTTGATTTCAACACATTTCAACGAATTGAAGTCTTTGCCGTTTAACAATCCCGCATTTCAAAACGCCTCGGTTGATTTTGACACTGAAACCCTCCGTCCGACTTATCGACTCAGAATCGGCATGCCCGGTGCCTCGAACGCGTTTGCTATTGCGAAGAATTTCGGGATTGAGCAAGAAATTATTGAAAAAGCGAAGGCCTATTACGATTCACAAATCACCGACGAATCCAAGATTCTCGGCTCGCTCCAAGAAAAATATTCGCAGCTTAACCGCCTAACCCAAGAGGCACAAGAACTTAAGCAAAAATCCGAAGAAAAATTCAACGAATACAACACGCTTTTTGAAAACCTTAACGCCCAAAAAAGGAAGGCGATAAAAGACTACAAACGCCGCTACGAAGACAATCTTCAAGATGCAAAAGCCCAAATCAAAAAGGTTTTGGAGAATCTTAACCACAACAAAACCAAGGAAAACGCAATCAAGTCTTACAAAAAGCTTTCGCAAAAAGGCTCAAAAGCCTCCGAATCGCTTGCTCAAGAGTTTGAAAAAGTTGATATAAAATACACAGAGCTTTCGCAAGAAGACATCAAAATCGGTGCAAAAGCCATTATAAAAGGGCTTGACCAAGACGTCACAATCCGGTCTTTGCCTGACAAAAACGGAAACCTTCAGGTTCTTGTCGGCCAGCTTAAATCAACGATTAATCTGAAAAAGCTTGCAAAAAGTCTCAAGCGGCAAAAGGATATTATTCAAAAGAAGATGACAATCTCCGCTGCCAAGGTTTCTATTCAACGAGTGAATCTCCCCTCAAAGCTTGATTTGCGCGGGCTTCGGGTGGATGAGGCTATTCTCGACCTCGATTCGTTCCTCGACAAAGCGAGCATGGTCAACATGCCATCTCTCGAAATCATTCACGGGCACGGCACAGGGCAGTTGAGGCAAGCTGTCAGAGACTACCTTAATGATTCGCCCTATGTTGCAAAATTCCGCCAAGGGCAAGACTCCGAAGGCGGTAATGGTGTGACTATTGTGGATTTAAACTGATTTATCCACTGATATACAAATGTTGAGTTTGATTATACCAAGTCAGCAACGCTGAACTTTTTATTTCTGTTTAAAAATTTTACAAGTAATTCTTTCATATCCGGGGCTCTCATTTCTTCTCTCTGAATATAACTTATGTATATATAAAAACAAACCGAACAAATAAATTGCCTTTTTTGAAAAAAAATTGTGAAAAAGTGTTTACAAAAAAAATTGTCTTGATATAATAAGTTATACAAGGTCACCCAAGGTTGAAAAACAGATTGGGAGACAGGGTGTTCCTCGGTAGCTCCATAGACGAGTTTCACGAGGCGGGGTCAGATTAAGAGCAATGCTCTGCCCTGAATGACAATTAAATATTCCTCGGTAGCTCAATGGCAGAGCATTCGGCTGTTAACCGAAGGGTTGTAGGTTCGAGTCCCACCCGAGGAGCCATTTTAAAAAAGACACTATCAAGTGTCTTTTTTGTTTATTCTTTTATTTTTTTTATGGGACTCTCACGATTCGGATTTTATTTAAACTTAGAATATATAATCTAGCCCGTTCTGTTAATATATTTTCCGACTTCTTTAACCATCTTATTGTTGACGTAATTTATAACATCACGCTGAGCAGAAGAACACTCACCGCTTTCAGCAATCCTTCTTGTAACAGAAGCCAAGAACGTAAACATGGGAAGGATTTGGTCTTCGTCTAACATAAGTTGATAATCGTTCAATTTAAAAACAGAACCCTTGAGATTCATGCCCTTCATTGTGGAGCATTCCAAACGAATGTGGTTAGACCTTTCCTTGTTTACGGAGTTTAAGCGATAGCAAGGCCTCAATCGTTCCAAGGTTTTATTAAAGTCTGCCAAATCAGATGTTCCACGGTCATTGAGGTCGAATTTCAAAACAACTTTTTCAATATCAACATCACAGGTCCTGCCCTGAATAGGAGGACATTTTTTCTTCAAAACAGTTAAATTTTCTGCACCTTTAAAACTTATATTCATCATATAAGACGTAAAACATGAAGAAAATATTTTTTGCTAACAGATTCTTACATCACGTTTTCGAGTCCGTAAACAAACTCGTTATGCTCCGAAATGTACTTCACAGCAAGCTTTACGCCATCCATATAACACTGCCTGTCCATCGAATCGTGGCGAATCTTAAAAATCTGGCCTGAAGAACCGAAAATAACCTCTTGAGAGGCAATATAACCGGGCATTCTCACGGAATGGATTCGGATATCAGAATATGATTTTCCGCCGCGAGAGCCTTGAATCATTTCAATTTCCTCACTGTTCCCTGTCTCAAAGCCTCTGTCCTCACCTTGAATCGCCTCTGACATCATCAAGGCTGTTTTGATTGCCGTTCCTGAAGGCGCATCCTTTTTTTGGTTATGATGAAGTTCGATGATTTCGGCATTGTCAAAGTATTTTGCGGCTTGTTTTGCAAACATCATCATCAGAATCGCACCGGTTGAAAAATTCGGCGCAATCAAACAACCGAGACCTTTTTGCTCCGAAAGCTGTTTCAACTCTCCAAGCTGTTCATCGGAAAGCCCTGTTGTACCGATAACAGGCCTAACTCCGTTTTCGAGACAAATTTTTGCGTTTTCGAAAACAAATTTCGGCTGCGTAAAATCAACAATGATATCAGGCTTGTGCAAAAGTATTGCGGCTTTTAAATCACCCATGATTCGAACTTCAGATTGAGGGCAGACCTCAACGTCAATTTCGTTTATATCAACAGCGCAAACCAACTCCAGTTTTTCATCCGCACAAACAGCTTTTACGACTTCTTGTCCCATTTTTCCAATTGCACCGACGACTCCGACTCTGACCATATATTTACCTCTTTCGTATTTTTTCTATCGTTTATGATTATTCTATCAAACTATTATAAATTTTCATATTCCCCGAAAAATATGTTAAGATTAAGTTTATGGATAATATGGAAAAGCTTAAAGAACTTGTTGATTTTTTTGAGAGCGAAGACCGCAATACCTGTCTTTTGCAAGGACAGGCAGGTTCTTTCAAGTCTGCTCTTTTCAATAAAGCCTGTGAACATTTGGACGAAAATGTTTTGTGCTTTAGAATAAAATGCTTTGAGAGTACCACTCTTGACGATATTTTCCTTTCTTTATTTGAAACTTTGAAGAATTATTCACACAAAAAAAAGCTTAAATTTGCAAAAATTGAAACAAATTCAATCTCACAAAGAATAAACTCATATCTCAACGGAATTGACCATCGCGCTGTGATTTTGCTCGATTCTTTGGAGAATGTTTTTGAGAAGAAAAACAAAATTGAAAAAGAAGAAATTCTCAATTTCATCGAACACCTTCATTCGATGCGAAAATTCAAAATTGTTCTGATTTCGGAATACTTTGACAAAAACGTACTGAGCCTTCTTTTTGCAACGGAAATAAATATCTCACCTTACTCAAAAAAAGAGACAGGGGACCATCTTTTCAGGCTCAAAATAGATTTTTCGAACGAAACTCTTGAAGAATTTTACGAAATAACCAAAGGAAACCCCTATCATATTTTTGTCAGCGCTAATATTGTCACAACATTAAAAACCAGTCTTGATGGGCTTCTTTGGGAATTCCGCACAAAAAATGTCTCGTTCGAAGAATATATTTTGCAAAAATTACTTACCTTCGTCGTCGAAAAAGCAAAAAAATCGCTTCGCTATCTTGCGCTGCTTAACGGAGGTATCAGCAAAGAATTTTTGGAAAAAAGAGGCTTTTTAACAAAAGAACAACTCTCTTACATGTGTGAAAAAGGTCTGCTGGCTGAAGAAGACGGAGTTGTTTTTCTGAAAGACTTTCTCAAAAAATATCTCAAAAAAAATATTCCTATCTTTGAAAAAATTAAAATCCACAAGTTTTGGAAAGAGTTTTATGAACAAGAACTCCCCAAAAAACCGGCAAACCGTACTATTTTGATTTCTCGTAATACAATGCGAAACCAGATTGATTATCACAACTCTTTTTTATCTGAAAATTCGGCTGAAAAAATCAACCCGCAAAAAGCAAACGAGAAAACCGATCTGAACCTGATGAGCTATCTCAACAGCAACCTCACGGATTGGAACATAAAAAATACAAACACAGAGACACAAGGACCCGATGGCCTCAAAAAGGGAAGTGCAATGGAAAAATATGCACTGACAAAAGACGAGGTTTCACTGCTGAACCATCCGATTGACCTTGAAAAAAGCCTTCAAAAAAAGGGGGTTGAGGAAGCACGCTTAAAAATCGAAAAACTCGAAAAAGCCGAAAAAGAGCAACAAGAAAAGAAGCAAAAACTATCTGAAATCCTTTTCTCCGCCAACGCTCTGGAGCAAGCGCACAGCTTTGATGCAGCATACGGACTTTATCTCTCAGCCCTTGAACTTCGAGAAGACTCTGAATTCAGCTTTAATCATCCGCAAATACTTCAAAAACTCGCCCTGTGTGCAAAAAAAACAAACCACACAACAGCGGCTTTGGACTGGCTCAACAGGCTTGTAAACCTTTATGAATCACAAAATGAAACAGAAAAAATGAACCTTACCCGTCTTGAGATTGCAAAAATCTACAAAGAATCCTACAAAATCGGGCACGCAAAAGTCATTTATGCACATTTTATAAACAAAAATGAAAACGTTTCCGATACAATTTTGTTGCATTCATATTTGGCGCTGGCTCAGTTGGAAGAGGATTCGGCAAACCACGAAAAGGCGTTGGAATATTACCAAAAAGCATTCGAAAAAGAACTTCCGCAAACCCGGAATGAAGAAGAAACTGAAGCTCTGACGCAAGCTTTGGCTGAAGCTTATTTTAAATACGCGCTGATATTAGATGACAGTTACGAGACAGACAATGCGTTTGAGTTTTATGAAAAATGTGTAAAAATAAGTAAAAAGCCTGTAATTTATACATCCTGGGCCTACACAAACATGGCGGAGATTATCACAGAAAGAAATTATGCAGGAAAAATGTCAGATTATGAAAAAGCTTTGAAACATCTGAAGTCGGGTCTTAAAGCAGATTTGGCCCTTTCAAATTTTGAGGGAATTTATTACATTTGCCTGAAAATTGCTGAGATTTATGCAAAAACTGACCCGAAACAAGTCAAAGACAGCCTCCTAAAAGCCCTCAGTGCTGCAAAAAGAACCGGTCAAAAAGATTTTATAAAAAGTGCATACTTAGAACTTGCACAGCACTACCGAAAAGAAAATGACATAAAAAAAGCCGAAAAAGCTCAGGCTCTCGCAGAAGGAATCAAAGATGAATAACGAAAATTTTGAGACAATCGAAAAAAATTTAGGACTGAAGATAGACAAACAAACTCAAGAAAGACTCGAAAATTTTGAGCAGTTGTTTAAGGTTTATAACTCTCACACAAACCTTGTCAGTAAAAATGACGAGAAAAATCTGTTTGAAAAACATATTTATGATTCACTTTGTTTAAGTTTATTTTTCAAAAAATATTCGCTAAACGAAAAAACAAAACTCATGGATATCGGCACAGGCGGTGGGTTTCCTTCGATTCCGCTTTCAATATTTTACAAAGAAACAGAAATTTTTCCTGTTGATTCAATCGCGAAAAAAATAGGTTTTATTGAACTGATTGAAAAAGAGCTGCGCCTTGAAAACCTTCACCCGACTTGCAAAAGAGCAGAAGATTTGCCAAAAGAAATGCGAGCGACCTTCGATGTTGTTACCTGTCGTGCGGTTGCGCCATTGAACACTCTTTTGGAATATGCGATTCCGTTTTTGAAAACAGGAGGACATTTTGTCGCGTTCAAGTCCAAAACCGCAAAAGAAGAGATTGATGCGGCAGAAAATGCGCTGAAGGTTTTGAATTCAGAGATTGTTGACAGAATTCCTTATGAATTGCCTCATGAAGAGGACTTTACCAGAGAGTTTATTGTCATAAAGAAACTTAAAAAAACACCTTCTCTTTACCCGAGAAAGTCAGGTTTGGCAAGGAAAAACCCTCTTTAAGAAGACAGGAAGAAAGCACCCTTTGTAAACATTTCTTAACAATCCCAAGAAAATCATGCAATATTTCATTGAGTATATACTTTATAGATATATAAGATACAAAAACACAACGAGGATTGTATGAGCGGCATTCAAGTCAGCAAAGCAGAAAACGGATGGACTATCA
>CAZIVG010000049.1:0-10292 GCA_964542595.1 uncultured Muribaculaceae bacterium
ATATTTTTCAAGAGTGATTCTTGACTTAATTTCAACACGACCGAGATAAAGGCTGTTTTTGCCTTTGGATACGGTTTTGTAGCTGATTCGATTGATGTCATAGCAATACAATGAGGTTTCATCTTCGCTTTCTTCATAAAGTGATAAAATTGCCCACAGACTGACAATCTGTTTGATAGAAACGACCGAAGGTTTCACAAATTTGTTGTAAATATCCGCGCCTGTGCCGAATTCTTTGATGTTGCTTTGTGCTTGTGAAAGGATTTTGACGAAGCCGCTTTCGAGATCTTTGTCTGTAAAGCTTGCCGCAAGCTGCATTGCACGTGCTGCATACTTCATGATTTGAGTAGTTTCAATCCCTGAAATCTCTGCAAAAAACCAGCCACAGCTTGTGTACATAAGCATCGCCTGTCTTTGGATTTCTAAAAGCTTCATCGCAGCGATTTTGTCGTTTTCGCCACACTCCGGCTTGAGATTTTCTTTAAGAAAATTCTTCACAGAAAGTTCGTTTCTGTCCAAAATTACGTTAATATATTCGTTTCTGACGTCCCAAGGATTTTTTGAGAAATATTTTGAACCGTGAGTTTCGAACATTTCGATTAAATTGTCGCGCAAATAGTCAAAAGCTTCACGCAAAGGCTTTCTCCATTTTTGATTCCAGCCGTGCTGTGCGCCGGTCGAACATCCGCAATCTTCTTTCCAGCGCCCGACCCCGTGACAACAACTCCATGAAGAAGCTTGTTTTATATCGACTTCGTCAACAACTTCAATCTTGTCCAAATATTCTGCATAGTTCGTAATCGTAAAGCCTTCTTCCTCTGCTTTCACGCGCAGAACGTATGCCAAAGCCATGTCCCCGAATTTTGTGTGGTGGCCATAGCTTTCACCGTCAGTGCCGATGTTGATAAGTTGAGGATAATCTCTTGTTTCAGAAATCCCTTCTTTAAGCCTTCTTGCGAATTTATTTCCGTCTTGAAGAATATTATCGAATGCGACGGATTTTGAAATCGCACCATCATAAAAGAACAAATCGACGTATTTTTCAGGATTATTTTTAATAAAGTATCTGTAAGGCTTAGCAGGGTCAATATTCCCCCAGCCTGCGTCTTGCCAGTCTTTTTCACCGATTTTCCTGAAGCTTTGAGCCTGAAACGGCGACAAGATTGTGAATTTTATACCGTTGTCAGCAAGAACTTCTAAAGTCTCGTCATCAACAGCTGTTTCAGCGAGCCACATGCCTTCAGGCAGCCTTCCGAATCTGTATTCGAAATCTCTTATTCCCCATTTAACCTGTGTTTCTTTGTCTTTACGATTCGAAAGCGGCATAATCATGTGGTTGTAAACCTGCGCAATTGCATTTCCGTGTCCTGAAAATTTCACACGGCTGGCGATATCCGCTTTGATTATTCTTTCATAAGTTTTCGGTGCATAAACTTCCATCCACGACAAAAGCGTAGGCCCAAAGTTGTAACTCATCAACGCATAGTTGTTCACAATATCCAAAACTTTGTTTTTGTCATCCACGATTCTTGATGCGGAGTTCGGATTGTAGCACTCGAGGTTTATTCTCTCGTTCCAATCGTGAAAAGGCAAAGCACTGTCTTGCAGTTCAATACCTTCAAGCCACGGGTTTTCCCTTGGAGGCTGATAAAAATGTCCGTGTATGGTTAAATACTTTTTATTTTTGTCATCGGTCTGATTCATTATTAAAAACTCCGCAACTTTTCTTAATCAATAAATATAATACTACGCTTTTTTAGCTTTTTCTTTGTTCTTCTTATCAACAACCACAAGCTTTTCAACATCAATCCAAGCATCGGTCAAAGCATTTGAGAAAACTTTCCCGTAAACTTCAATAACATCTCCCGAGTCAAGCTCTATAAACTTTTCTGCCTCACTGCGAAGAATAAAAATTTTCATCTCCGCCAGCGGTATTGTGTGATCGGTTATGTCATCTCTTTTAATCAAAAACGAGATGTATTTTTGAGAATCACGAAACGCCGGCTTGTAATCCAACCCAAGCGTCGAAAACTTGTCAAAAGAAGCCTTGAATTTCACTTTCTTGCCGAGGAATTTATCAGGATTTGCAACAATTTCCAGCGGTGTTGTGCTTAAAAACTCGCCCGAAGCAGCAGTTTTTTGGACAGCTGCAGTTTGTGGTTGTGACGCCAAATTCAAATTCACAGCTTTTTCAACAGGTAATTTATCCGCAAACGCAATCATTCCGCCTGCCAAAACCATTGCTGAAATTAATGTCATAATAAGTTTATTTTTTATATTTTTCATTTTTTTAACCTTTTCATTGTTTTTAATCAATTTTATCATATATCTGCAAAATAGTAATAATTAATTCACCGTGTCCGGTTTACCTATTCTCAGATTCACAGAAAACAAGAACAAGAAAACAGGCAAAATCTGTAAAATAATCCTGTCCATTGAATTGTCCAATATCCATTTCAAGTCGTGTGGCGAAAAAACATACACAACAATATATCCGACAGCCGTCAAAGCTAATATTAGGACCGACAAACAAAACGCTGCCTCGTTTTTCTCCTTTACCCTAAAGCCTTTTACTGTAAGCAAAAGAAGCGCAAAAAAGATTGAAAACTTTAAAAACAACATCGATACAAAAGTCTTCAAAATCAAAAGATATCGCTGAAAATCAAAAGCAAAACGCCACGTTTTGAACAAGAAAAATCCCATTATTAAGTCGTTCTCAGTGCCTGTCATTTTTTTGTAAACAAAGGCAAAAGCCACAAACGGCAAAGCACAAAGTGCAGAGATGAGGGCATTTTTGTATTTTTTTGTAAAAAGAAAATATCCCAAAATCACCACTGAATAAATCAAGAAAAACATCATTCCTTCGTTTTTAACCCACGCACTCATGCCCGCAAAAATCACTCCCATAGCCACGTAGGAAATCTGTTCTTTTTTAAAAAACATAAACAAACAAACAATCGCGCTCAAAAAGAAATATGACAAAGGAACATCCGCACACTGCGAAGCGCCGTTTACGAGGAATATGTCCGAAATCATAAAAATCGAAGCGACAACAATCGCTGCCTTTTCGCTTTTGAAATAAGCAACGGCCTGATACAAAAGGTACACAATCCCGAAAGTGAAAATCAGACCAAAAACTGCATTCGCATAGAAGTTTTGACCACCGAGATATTCCCAGATTCTCGCGATAGAAGAAGGCAAAAACATCGGATAATCATTGTGAGACATAAAATGCGGAAGTTCAAAAACGCTGCGCCACAAAGGCGTGTCAAGAGAAAGGAACTCCGCTTTTATGTTCCAAATCCGAAACCCGTCCCAACTCCCCATAGGGTTAATTAAAAAGTATTTCAAATAAATCAAAACTGCATAAAAATTCAAAACATAAAACCAATGCGAAAGTTTTTTGAATTTGTGCTTACTCAAATCAGGTTTTTCCTCGTTGTAATAAAAAAGCGCCAACACAATCAAAAGCGCAATCTCAAAAAACGCATAGAACTTAAAACTGTTGAAATTGCAGCAAAGATAAACAAAATACAATATTGAACTTAATCCGAAGCCCAGCGGAATCGCGAACAAAACACGAAACCTCAAAGCCATCGAACGCTCAATCAATGAGATCACAAAATATCCGTACAAATATGGCAGCACGAATGCAAGAATTGCAGTGATAATTTTAAAAATAACAGGAATCATCTTACTTTCCTTTTGTAAATGTAAATTTTTTCGGTGACTTTTTTAAAAATTTCAAAACCTGATGGTGTTTGAGGAGTTTTCTCAAATTTTCCGACAACATAAGTTTCATCTTTGTCGTTTTTTAAAATCGAAGGAACAATTGCATATTGAACAATGTAAAAAGACTTTATCGAATCTTGGATGTCAAAAACATTCGATTCTTCGACATTTGAAACAAACCCGACCTTTCCTTCATCATAAAAATCCGCAGTCTCTTTTACAGCATTTTTGATAGCCTTAACCTCAGAATAAAACTCATTTTTCGACATAAAATCAACAAATGCCATCGTAAAAGGGATTTGAAAAAGCAAAAACAAGTATTTCAGATTCATCAAAGCAATCAAAGCAAAAATCGCACGAAAAATGTTTTTATCCGGAATTTTATAGATTTTTGACGTCATGCCCAAAGTCTTTCAAGTGTCTTGTTAATCTGCAATTCAAGTTCAATTAAGTCATTGTTATTCTCAATGATAAAATCTGCCATATATCTTTTCTCTTCCTGCGAAACCTGCGTGTTGATTCGCTCAAGAGCATGTTCTAGGCTGTATCCGTTACGGTTCATCAAACGCTGGAGACGGATTTTTTTGTCCGCACAAACGAGAATCGTTCTGTCAAAATGATTCTGCATATTCGCCTCAAACAGCAGCGGGACCGAAGCGACAACAATTTCTTCATGTTCATTTTCTTCAAAAAATTCTTTGATTTTTTGCTCAACGAGCGGGTGGAGAATGTTTTCTAAAGCCTCCATTTTTTCAGGGTTCGCAAAAACAATCAACCCGATTTTGTGACGACCCAGCCTTCCGTCTTCAAGAAAAATATCCTCTCCTTCAAAGAGTTGTGTTACTTTTTCAATGACTTCTGCATTGTTGTCCATCAAACGATGGCAAATCCAATCCGAATCGATAATCGGAATCCCTTTTTTCTCAAGGTAACTTTGTACAATCGATTTTCCTGAGGCGATATTGCCTGTGAGACCTACTTTTAACATGCTTGCCAACTTTCTTTTGCTGTTACCCGGGGCTTTTACGAAATTTTCAGTGTTTTCAGGGTCACCAACGAACCCAACCCTGATTATGTCTTTACTTTAATTCAAAAACAGTGCCTTCTTTTGAATCTTTCAAAACTATATTTATTTTGTCCAAAGTGTTTCTTATCGAATCGGCAACTGCCCAGTTTTTCTGCGCCCTCGCTTCGTTTCGAACCTCTATGATTTTTTGCATAATCTCTTTCACAGAAGCGTTTTTGTCTTCGATAAAGTCGAATTCTCCAACAACTTCGTCCAGTTTGTCTTTCAATTGGTTTTCGTCAAGTTCGATTTTCTCAAAATCAAAGCCGAGAACCCTAGCCAGATTCATCAAAACAGAAATAAATTTGATTGCAGAATCTTTATCACCCGAATCTTTGGCCTTGTTTGCCTTTGAAGCAAGGTCAAAAAGCACCGCCAAAGCCTTTGAGGTATTGAAATCATCATCCATCGCAGATTTAAATTCGGCCACTTCCTCAGACTCAACATTCTCAAGCAGTGCATCTTTGCCGACCCAAGCAAGAACGTTGTTCGTTGCGTTTCTCAACCTTTTAGCACCTGCTGCCGCAGACTCAAGAGCCTCGTCATTAAACTCGACAGGCATTCTGTAATGATTAGTCAAAATGAAGAACCTGATTGTGTTTGCGTCATATTTTTCTAACAAACCCCCAATCGTAATGAAATTCCCAAGTGACTTCGACATTTTTTCTTTGTTAATCGTCACAAAACCGTTGTGAAGCCAGTATTTTACAAAGCGACAATCATTTGCGCACTCGGACTGAGCGATTTCATTCTCATGGTGAGGAAAAACCAAATCTGCGCCGCCGGCATGGATGTCGATTTCGTCAGAAAGATGTTTTTTGCTCATCGCTGAACATTCGATGTGCCAGCCCGGACGACCCACGCCCCAAGGACTTTTGTAACCGAATTTTTCATCTTTTTTCCATAGCGCAAAATCCAAAACATCTTCCTTAATCGAAGAAGCCTCAACTCTGGCGCCCGCAACTAAATCGTCGATCGGCTGTTTGCTCAACTGACCGTATTTCGGAAACTTTTTAACTCTGAAATAAACATCACCCTGTGATTCATAAGCATAACCCTTTTCAATCAAGATTTTTATCATCTTAATCATATCACCCAGAGTCTTTGTGGCAAAAGGCTCGACATCGGGTTTCAGGTTGTTGAGTTTGTTCATCGAATCCGTGAAAATGTCATAATATTTTTTCGCAATGTCATCAGGAGTGCAGTTTTCTTTGACAGATTTATTCAAAATTTTGTCATCAACATCCGTAACGTTACGACAATATGTAACATCGTAACCCAAGAATTTCAAATACCTGTAAACAACGTCCCAAGTAATGTAACAGCGTGCATGCCCGAGATGCGGATGGTCATAAACCGTAGGCCCGCAGACGTACATACTAACTTTATTTCCGTTTATCGGAGTAAATTCTTCGGTGGATGAGGAATAAGAATTAAACAATTTCAACATAATATAAACCTATCATATA
The DNA here is from genome assembly GCA_964542595.1 of uncultured Muribaculaceae bacterium. Classification (GTDB taxonomy): domain Bacteria; phylum Cyanobacteriota; class Vampirovibrionia; order Gastranaerophilales; family Gastranaerophilaceae; genus Limenecus. The sequence continues at coordinate 6,268 of CAZIVG010000049.1, forward strand.
TTATTTCAAATCTATATTACAACAAAAAGTCACATCTTTAAAGCCCCGCAGGCATGGTTCATCTGTACTATTTTCCGTGATAATTATTTAGTTAGAGCAGCCCCGTCCACTTTATCGACCTTGACCTCAGGGGTGAGTTTCGCCTGAAGCTTATTCATCGAATTGTATGCCATCAGCAAAATGTTTTGTTTTGCGGAATATTTCTTATACGCACTGTCAGCTGTTGATCCTACAAGGTTCAAAATAAACCCTGTGGCCAAGCCCAAAACCAGGTTCTTCGCACCGGTAAAACCTCTTGTGGTTCCGTAATATGACATTCCGATACCGCCAAGGATAGGAACCCCTTTTGTCAAAGCTTTTGAGACTCTTTCATCTTTGTCTTTTGAGTTAACAACCATTCCGACAGCCAAAGCCGAAGGTCCCAAAATCCCCAGGATGTCGGTTGGGACCGAACCGACTCGAAGTTCTGCAAGTTTCTCATAAGCCGCAATTTCACTGTTAATCGCGCCGTTAAGTTTTTTGTTCATTTTTTCGAGTTGAGAAACAGCCTGAGCATATTCGGGCGAATATTTGCCATAAAGAGCCTTAATCTCAGAAACAGCTTTTTGAGCAGCTCCTCTTTCAAGAGCCTTGTCGGAAAGCGCTTCAAACATTTTTTCGATTTGGGCCTCAGCAACCTTTAATTTTTCAGAATTTTTGATATCTTTCCTGCTCACAGTCAAAAGTGATGTCAGATTAGACTTTATTTCTCCTGTAAGTTTTTCTCTTGCAACTTTTTCAGCGTCAGCGCCCAGAGCTTTACCCAAAGTTTTGTATTTTTCTAAATTTTCAGACAGCTGTTTTACAATCGCTACGGCCTCTTTATTGTTGTGGTCAACACTGTTTTTTATACCGAACAAACCTTTTTTCATGGAATTGTAAACGTCAGAAATACCATTCGAGATTTGCTGTTTTGAAGCCTCAAGTTCTTTTATAACGAGTTCTCGGTCTTTTGCAATTTTATCGGTCGTAATATAAGAGCGGAATCTTTTTAAGTTTTTGAAAAATCCTGTTTTTTCTCCGTTTTTAGGGAACAATGCACCATAAACCTCTTCATGAAGGTTTTTCATTTTTTCCCAAGCCGCATCAGCACGCCCGATATGAGAAGAGGATGAAAACTGTTTTGCATACTCATTTTGGATATCTTGTGCATATTTTTGTAATTCAGGATTTTTTGTCTTTTTCAAAAGATTACAAAACTCGACCATAGCGAGTTCTGATTCGTTGTAAGCCTTATTTTTCGTAGTCAAAACAACTTTCTTAAAAGGCTTGTTAAGCTTATCTACCCAACTTCCTATTCCCCATTTTTTCATCCAGTTATGAAGCACACTGTCTTTTACCGCAGTAAAATTGGAAGCAGCCTGCATTGCGTCAACTACGGGTTGAACAGTTTTTATTACCCGAAGCTTTAATTTTTGCGATAAAGTAAGTTTTTTGGATTCTGTGCCCATTTCAAAAATCGAATCCCTGATTTTATCTGAGTATTTCTGGAATTTCTTCGCCAAACCCGAAGAGAACCCTTTTGACAGAAGCGACAATCCGATTAGCGTCAAAAGCGCAACCGAACCGACAGAAATCCCTATTATTCCGAAAATCTTTTTCCTGCTGGACTTTGAGTCTTTTTCTTCGGAAACAGCATCCCCGACTTTTACCAATGCAATTTCGGCTTTATCCTCTTTTAAGACATCATTCACAGGCTTTTTGACAGTCGAAGAGACAGGTTGTTGAGTCCCTGCCATTTTGATGAAATCTTTATACGGATTGTTGGAAAAGTTTACTGTCATTTTGATTCTAATCCGGTGATGCTTTTTCTGTCTCGAACATCAGAGTCGTAAATGCACACCATCTAAATTACCACCTGCCTATTTATATTAAAACAAAAAACAAAAAAAAATTGCCAAAATCAATTTAGGCAACATAATTAAGGTATGAAAATCGATACATTTAAAGTCGAAAAATGGATGAACGAATATGAAAATTATTCGAAATTTGACCTTGCGAACACAACCGTTGCAACGCTTTCTTTCGATGAACTTTTCGAATTGACATCAACGGACAAAACAGACTTTCTAAATAAACTCTGTGAAAACAAGCAAGGATACGGCTTTATCACAGGAAACCCTGAACTTAAAAAAGGAATTTCCAATCTTTACGAATCAATTATTCCCGAAGATATAATCCCGACTATCGGCGCGGCAGGAGCAAACCACCTCGTTTTCTATTCACTGATTGAACCAGATGACAGAGTGATTACAGTCATTCCGACTTATCAGCAGCTTTATTCGATTCCTGAGTCCTTCGGCGCAAATGTGGAACTTATGTTCCTAAAGCGGGAAAACAACTTCCTCCCCGACCTTAAAGAATTAAAAAAACTAGCCAAAGCAAGTGCAAAAATGATTTGCATAAACAACCCCAACAACCCGACAGGGGCTTTGATTCCCCCGAAAATTCTTGAAGAAATCGTTGAAATAGCACGAGAAGCTGACGCATATCTCTTGTGCGACGAGGTTTACAGGGGACTGACTTCTGTTGAAGCTTCTTCGCCTTCGATTGCAGACCTTTACGAAAAAGGAATCAGCACAGGCAGCATGTCAAAAGTCTTTTCACTCGCTGGGCTAAGACTGGGTTGGGTCGCATCAAAATCGAAAGAAGCCGTGGACGCTTGCTTAAAACACAGAGAATATAATATGATTTCATGTTCAATCACAGACGAATTTGCAGCCGCACTGGCTCTTGAACACAGTGAAAAAATCATCGAAAGAAACAGAAAAATCATAAAAGAAAACCTCGAAATCCTCGACAATTGGGTAAAAAAAGAAAGACACATCACTTACGTAAAGCCCGAAGCAGGCACAACAGCACTTTTGTATTACGACTTTGAGATGTCCTCAAAAGACTTTTGCAAAGGAGTTTCTGACAAATACGGCGTTTTTCTGACTCCGGGGTTCTGTTTTGAACTGGAAAACTGTTTCAGAGTAGGCTTTTGCAAAGACAAACAAACACTGTCTGACGGGTTGGAAAAAATATCACAATACATTCTTGAATTAAAAGGAAACTAAATGACTGAAGAATTTTCAAATAAAATCAATTTATTAAAGGCACTCGCGATAATGCTTGTCGTTTCAGGGCATTTGGAATTCTCACTTCTTGGAATGTTCACGCCATATTCTTTTCAACTGGCTTTGTTTTTCTTTATTTCAGGTTACTTGTTCAAAGACAAATACCTTGATAACGTTGCCGAATTTGTGCAAAGAAGAGCAAAATCACTTCTGGTCCCATACTTTTTATACAACATATTTTATCTCGGTGTAACAGTTCTTATTTCAAAACTGACAGGAAAATTCTGGGGAATGCCTTTGAGTTTAAAAAACTTTTTCATAACTCCGTTTTTAAACGGACATCAGTTCGATCTCTCCTGTCCATTATGGTTTGTGGCACAGCTTTTCATATCGATGATTGTTTTTGTTTTCATTTTCAAATCGCTCAAAGCAGCAAAAGACAACAAATATTTTCATCTTTCGGCTTTCGCGATCATAGGGCTTTTGGCGATACCTTTGACCAAAGTTATTCAAATGGATGCGTTATCCCTTGTCGCAATCAGAACAATGTTTTCGGTATTTTTCATTTACCTTGGTTATTTTTACAAAAATCACATCGAAGAAAAAATCGACATCTTCACTGTAAAATGGTTTTTCGCAATAATCTCAATACAATCAGTTCTATGGCTGTTCAACAGAGACTTTTCACCTGAACACGGAATCGGATTGAGTTATGTTTTGGTTTGGGCAAGATTTGACCAGCAGTTGATTGTCCCGATTTTGACTTCTTTGACAGGAATTTGGGCATCACTTTTCACGGTAAAAATATTTTACCCATACCTCAAAGATTCAAGTTTTATAAAACAAATGGGTGAAAACACATATCACATAATGGCAAATCATCTTCTCATCATGTATTTAATAACAATGACATTACTTTTCATAAAA
>CAZIVG010000050.1:0-9970 GCA_964542595.1 uncultured Muribaculaceae bacterium
CTACAATTGATATCGGCAAAGGCGGTGAAAACGTCACTCTTTCTTTGGGTTCCGGTGCAGTTACTACGGAAGACCAGACGTTCAAAGTCGGTGACGGATCTACAGTCAGCCTTACTCCAAAAACAGGCGGTTCATTGAATCTTCAAGCCGCAATAGAAGGCGGCGCAGATGCGAGCATATTGGTTGACGGTACGCAGATGGATTCAACTGATCCGGGTTCTAAATATGCTGTCGGAAATGTAATTCTTAATGCTGACAACAGCCGCTTCCTTGGCTCTTACAGCCAAAAAGACGGAAATGTTATCATTGCGGAAGGATCTACTTTCTTCGGCGGAAATAACGTTGTTGAAGGTGGTTCATTGGTTGCAGCGGATGGAGCGCTTTTGTCTTCGGATGTAAATATCGATGGTTCTTCAACAGGCGCACAATCTGTTCTTGATTCTCCGATATTCGTTGCAGGAGGCTCTTTGGGTGATGTCACTCAAGACAGATTAACAAACGGTAATTTCAATTATGCAAATACTGCAGGTTCTTCTGCTGACAATGTTCAAATCGATCAAGGCGGCTTAGGGCTTGCAAACGGAACAATCATTACTGAAATGGTTAACAACACTCTTGAATTGAGCAACACAGCCAACGGAGTAAGATACCTCGAACTTTCTAACGGTTCAGGCATTGACGGAAACGTCTTGCTTAATGTGGGAACAGGTCTCGGCTATGGAGACAATGCGTTTATCAAAGATGGCACAACCGTTACGATGGACGATGCAGAATTGGTGTTCAAAAACGATAGAACAAACATAAACTTTGACAATGTACTTCTGGGTGAAGGTACAATTTCTCAAATCGGCGCAGGGCAGACTAACATCTCGAATAACCTTGATGGCACAGATTTTGCGGTCGACTCTAAAAACGGCACCTTGAACTTTGTAAATAAAGACAAAACTACAATCAGCGAAGTGTCAGTTACAGATAAAGGTACTGTCAACGTTGTTTCAGACTCGGCGACCATCGGCGAAGTCACTGTCACCGGCAAAGACGCAACGATGAATATTTTCGGTAACGCAACAATCGGCGATACAGTCATTAAAGAAGCAACACTGGGTATCTTTGGAAACTCAACAATGGGCGACTTGTCATTGGGTTCTACATTGAATATGATGAGCAATAAACAAATCAATAATTTGAATACAGGTGCTTTTGAGTTAACAGGCGATTCAAACATCACGTTTGACGCTGATGTGAGAAACAACCTGATTGACACAATCAACGCGGGTTCTTTCACAGATAACGGCAACAAGCTTATTATTACAGGAATCGACTTTGTTAATTCACCGATTGACAGACAATTCACAATTGATACTAACAATCTCGTTCAGGTTGGCGGTTCTTCTGCAGGTGCAAATATTGAACTGAAAGACGGTTCTTACCTTGCGACGACCGAAATGGGTAAATATCTTATCTCAAGCACAGGTTCTACAGGAATCTTGAGCGGAACTTTGACTCAGTTGAACTCTCAAATGTATCGCGCACAAGTTGCGACAGTTGCAAGCTATGCGAACCAACTGGTCGTGAACAATATGTTGTTCGATCATATGGGAATCTTGGGAAGACAACTTCTTGCAGAAGACAAAGCGAACGTTTATGCCGCAATGTATCCTCAGTTCGCACCTTATCAATACAGCAAAAAAGATGGTGGTCTCTGGTATAAAGCTTACGGAAACTTTGAAACGATTTCAATGACTCAGGGCTTGAATGTCAGAAACAACGCTTACGGTTCATTAATCGGTGCAGACTTCCCGCTCAAGGACTTGGGCAATGGCTGGAACCTTGTTCCGACTGCATACATCGGTTATAACGGCGCTCACCAAACTTTTGACGGTGTGAGCATGTACCAAAACGGCGTACAAGCGGGTGCTATGGGTACTGTTTACAAAGGTGACTTCATCACTTCATTACTCGCATACGGCGGCGGCTACGGCAACGATATGTCAGTGAGAGGCCAATATGGCAGCGGCAGTGACACTACAGGGAACTGGTTTGCAGGGGTTGCGTCTAAGACGGCTTACAACTTCCACTTGCCTGCAGATTTCATTTTGCAGCCTACTGCACTCGTTTCTTATAATATCTTCGGCAACCAGAACTTTGGTTCAAACTTCGGTGCGATGAGCATGAATTCAGGGTTCCTCAACGGAATTAACGTTGCTCCGGGGGTTAACCTCATCTGGGCGAAGAAAACTTTCAGCCTTTACGCTACTGCACAAATGGTGTTCAACATCATGGGTGATGTCAGTGGAAAAGCGGGAAATATTGATTTGAACGATGTTGCAATGAGGCACGGCTACTTTGAATATGGCCTCGGTGCTATGAAGAAATTCAAGGACAGATTCACCGGTTACCTCCAATTCACCATCAGAAACGGTGGAAGAACAGGTATCGGGTTCCAGGGCGGGTTGCAGTGGAAAGTCGGTAAGTAGTCCGAAAAGAATAAACTTAAAAGCTCCTTAAATTTTAAGGGGCTTTTTTTGTGTAACCTCACTCCTCAATTATTACTATTCAGCATGAGGTTTTCATTTATTCGTTCCGACTCACTCGGCATTGCCTTATGTCGCAGTCACTCCTAAATAAAAATCTCATACCTTATCTTCTTTTTAACCCAAAGACGAATTTTAGATTATAATGAATTTAGAGACTCATTTTTGTAAAAAGGTAAAATAATGAACAAAACTAAAGTAGCTGTTGCCCTAAGTGGCGGACTCGACAGCAGTGTGACCTGCTACCTTCTGAAAGAACAAGGATATGATGTTGTTGCAATCACTGTAAAAATGGTTGATGACGCTAAGTTTGCACAAATCGTAGAAAACGCTCGTCGCGTTGCTGAGAAAATCGGTATCCCTTTCCACGTTATGGATTTGAGCAAGGAATTTAAAAAAGATGTTATCGAATACTTCGAAGCTTCTTATGCGAAAGGCGAAACCCCGAACCCTTGCATACTTTGCAATCGTACAATCAAATGGGGCAGGCTTTTTGACTTTGCAATCAATGAACTCGGTTGTGACTACGTTTCCTCAGGGCATTACGCGAAAATTGTCGATGAATCAGGGATAAAAAAACTTTATCCCGCAAAAGATTTGAAAAAAGACCAGCAATACTACCTCTTTGAACTTGACCAAAACCACCTTCAAAAAATCCTTTTCCCGCTTTCAGGTTTTGTAAAAGACGACATAAGACGAATTGCGTCAGAAAACGACCTTCCTTCAAAATCCTCGAAAGAAAGTCAGGATATTTGTTTTATCACAAAACCGATGACGACAAAAAAATATATCACAGACAAGTTCGGCGTTAAAAAAGGCGATTTCATTCTGATTAAAAACGGTCAAAAACTCGGCACCCACGACGGGTTTTACCAATACACAATCGGCCAGCGAAAGGGTATCGGAATCGCTTATGAAGAACCTTTGTACGTTGTGAAACTTGATGCCGAAAAAAATATCGTTTATGTCGGAACGAACGAAGACCTCTTTAAAGACGAATTGTCGATTAGAGAGGTGAAAATTCAATACCCTCGTGAAGAAAAAGAATTCGATGCGAATGTCAAAATCCGATATAATATGACTGCCCAAAAAGCACGAGTAAAACTGGATGGCGCGCGTGCGCATTTGACTTTTTATGAACCGATTTCTTCAATTACTCCGGGGCAAGCGGCGGTTTTTTATGACATTGACGACAACCACTTAATTGGCGGAGGCTGGATTGAATAACAAACTTTTAATAGAAAAAGCTGCACAAGCTCACGAACTCACAAAAGCAGAAATTGTTTCAATTTTAAAAGACGAAACGATAAACGATTTTTTGTTTAAAAAGGCTGATGAAGTCAGAAAAAAATATGTCGGAGATGAGGTTCATCTGCGTGCGTTGATTGAGTTTTCGAATATTTGCCTCTGTAACTGTAAATACTGCGGGCTTAGAAAAGACAACCCTAATGCACAGCGCTACAGGCTTTCAAAGGACGAAGTTCTTGATTTTGCCATAAAAGCGAAAGATTACGGCTACAAAACAATTGTTCTTCAATCAGGTGAAGATGCTTATTTCGGCGCGGAAAAGATGTGCGAAATTATTCGAGAAATCAAAGGCTTGGGCTTTGCAATTACTTTGAGCCTCGGAGAAAAAACCTGTGAGGAATACAAAGCCTACAAAGAGGCAGGTGCCGACAGATATCTTTTGCGCATAGAAACAACTGACCCTGTGCTTTATGAAAAAATGCACCCAAAAATGAGTCACGAAAACCGATTTGAGTGTCTCAAAAACCTTAGACAAATCGGGTTTGAAACAGGCTCGGGTTGTCTCGTAGGGCTGCCTGACCAGACGGTTGAGTCGCTTGCGGATGATATTTTGTTTTTTAAGGAATTTGATATGGACATGATAGGCATCGGTCCGTTCATCCCCAGTCCTGATACTCCTCTTGCTCAAGAACAAGGCGGAACCTTTGAGAATGCGCTGAAGGTGATGGCTTTAACAAGATTGCTTTTGCCTGATATAAACATGCCCGCAACGACAGCGATGGAGACCCTTCGCGCTGAGGGACGAATCATTGCGCTTCAAAGCGGAGCGAATGTTGTTATGCCGAATGTGACAGAGGGCGATTACAAGAAAAAGTACGAAATTTATCCCGGAAAAGCAGGTCTGAACAGTTCGCCTGAAGACTACAAAAAAAGTATTACTGCAAAAATCGAAAGTATTGGCAGGACAATTTCAAAAGGACAAGGTTTTCGTCCGTCTTCAAAATGAAAAGCTACACAGAACCCAGATGAAGGCCGTTTGATTTCAAAAGTTCTTCAAGATTCTTTTTAGCTTTTATGTCTTTCAAAACAGAATCGATTGCGTTTTTGTCTCCGTTTGCGACGTTCACATCTGTTTTTTGACCTTGGTTTTCAATGAAAAACGACAATAACCAGTTTTTTCTTTTTCGAGAAACAGCAATCAATGCGACAGCATCATCAGAACCCGAAAGAAGGTTGATTGAGGTTCCGTTGGGTTTTCCACTCTCGGGAAGGCTTGCGACTTCTTTTCGGAGTTCTCTGAACGCCTCATTTATTTTTCCGGGAATTTTCTTCGGTGCTCCGAATGACGGGTTATGATTTGATCTGTTTTGGTTATAAGTGTAATTATTAGCTAGTGGCACTCTCATTAGTTTTTTTCCTTTTGTTGGGAATTGTTATATTTCTTCTTTATTGAAATTGCTTTTTTGTCAATTTGTGCAAGCGACTCAAAACTCAAAATTTTGTAATCTTTGAGCCCAAATATCTCAAGATTGGGCTTTTTATATTTGCTGACGTTGTTTTTGCTGATTTCATTCTGCCTTGTCCACGAATACATTGCTTTTTCATATTGGATATAGCTGTTTTCTTTTTCTGCGTCATTAAAGACTTCGTGTACAGCTGATTCGATTCCGATAGAATCATAATATTTTTGAAGTTCAGGGATTCCTCCTGAGATATCCTTATCTTCGAGTATATCATAAATAAGGTGCTCAATCTGTCCAATGTCATTCAAACGCTGTGTTCTGATTTGTAATTCACCAAGAACAGTCTTGTCTTTCAACCTGTTTTTCTCGATTGTTTGGGCTTTTTTCGAAATTTTACTTGAAGAGAGATCTTTTGTTTTTGATGCTTCTTTGTTTTTAATCGGATGAACAATGTTGAATTGAGTAGTGGTATAACCGTTTCTTTTTCTTACGTTTCTGTTTTCTAGAAGTATCATCCCCGGCATTGCGTCTTTCCACTTTTGGGCTGTTTTGTAGTTAATATAAGGCAAAATATGGTTTGCGTGGTAATTGCTCAACCTTGTTATTTTAATTTTGTTATTTCGTATGGCTTTAGAAATATATTTTTCGACCTGCTCCATCTCCGATATACTACCGGAAGGCAAAATCAATCTTGTCCCAACCAAATCTTTTATGTTGCCGATGTTTTTTTCACGCTCATTTTTTGATGGTCTGTACATCCTCTCAAGGTCATCCATGTCTTTGGGTAAGAAGATTATTGATTTGTCTTCAATTGCCATTAAAAGAATTTTTTTCTCGTCATCACTCAAATTTGCGTATGGTTTGTTGATCGCATCATAGTCGTCTTTTTCAAGTTCTTTTTTCTTTGGATTATTTGGTTTAATATGTTTTTCAAAGAGAATTTCTTTTTCACTTTCTTTTAAAAGTGCAAAAGGTTTTTTAAATGCCATTTTTGCGTATCTGTCCATGAAGTCGCCGTAAAACGCTTTTTCTTTGAATTCTTTAACAAGCTTGTTGAAAACTGAGGTTTTACTTTTTTCTCTGACAATGACATATTTTCCCAGCGATTCATCTCCCCCGAAAAGGTCTTTAACCTGTTTGAGAACTTCAGGTGAAGCATCTATAGCTTTTTGAGACAGTTCTTCTGCAATGTCTTCAAAATATTTCATTCTTTTGTGAGCTGATTCTATGATTTTTAATTGAGATGCCGAGTACAAAAGTTCTCCGGACTTTGTTTTTGCCGGTTCGAGTATCGATATTACTTCTTCAGGTAAAAGTTTCGCTTTTTGCAGTTCATTGTATTTGTCTTTTATGGCATCACAATGCCTTTGGCTGTTTTTTGTTTTCTCAATCGGGCTCTGTGTATCAACTTTTGTTGTGCGCTCAAATTTGTCCTGCGGAAGTACGCCAGGAGTTGAGCAGGCAGCACTTCTTGCCCCGAAAGAGGTGCTTTGAGTAGTTTTGAATTTTCCAGACAATGCCAAATGGCCAGTATTAAAAGTAATCAATTTTTCTCACCGTAAAAACTGTTCGTTTATATATAAAAGCGTAAACAAAAAAATTTGTCATTAAAACTGTTAAATTTTTTTAAATGAAATATTTTGTTACACTTTCTCTTTACGTTGATGTTTCGTGATAAAATCTGGTAATGAGTAAAAGAAAAATTGCATATATTGTAATATTAGTAATTTTTGTTGTCGGATGCCTTTGGGCTTTTATCGCCGCAGGGGTTATTACAAAAAACTTCAAGAAAGAAGCTCTCAAAAATGCCGGTGAAAAGCAGGAACTCAATATCGAAAACCTGATAATTACCGAAACGAAAGAGGACAAAAAATACTGGGAACTCTACGCAGAGTCAGGATATTACGACAATCAGAACAAGGTTGCGATTCTATATAACGTCATTGGCAATTTTTATAACGACGACAAGGTTGTTTTGAGCATGGAATCCACAAAAGGGACTTTTGATGAGGCTACAAAAAAAGTTGTTCTTTATGAGGATACGTTTATAATTTATAAAGACGGAACAAACGTCAAAGCTGACCGCTTCACATGGCAAGGTAATGACAAGGATATCGTTGCAGAGGGCAACGTAATTATCCAACGCTCCGGAGAAATCAGAACATTCAGCAACGAAGCTGTTCTTGGCAACAGTATGACGAATGTGAGAATTAAGGGTCGTTCAAAGACTGAACTTTACAGTAAGGGGAATTTTGATGAGAAATTTTAAGGTTTTAATATTAGCTGTTTGCTTGACTCTGGCGGGTTTTGCGATTACGAAAGCAGTAGCTTCCGATTTGTCGATTGAATCTGACAAGCAGACTTTCAAAATGGAAGAAAACAAAGCCAAATTCGAAGGCAATGTGAAGGTAAAAATGGACGACATCACTGCGACTTCTCCGCGTGCGGAAGTTTTTATCGACCCAAAAACAAAGCAACTTTCCGATGCCGTGATGTACGATCAGCCTTATGTTGTACAAATTAAACAGGACAAAACAAACGAGATTAAATCTAATATTCTCAAAATGTCTCTTTTGAATAAAAAACTTAATGCAGAGGGCAACACTCAAACGACCGTGACAGAAAAAAATGCCCAAAAACCCACTGTAATCATCACTGCAGACCAGCAGGAATATGACACAAACACAAAAATCTTAACCGCAAAAGGCAGCGTAATTATTTATTACAAAGACGTTGAGACCTTTTCAGACTCTGCTGTTGCAGAACTTAATAAAGCGGGTGACCTCCAAAAAATTACCCTCATCGGCCACGGACGATTGAAACAAAAAGACAGCGTAATCACGGCTGACAAGTTCATCTACGATGCTGTTAAGGAAATCGCATACGCACTTGGCTCTGCTCATTCCGACGTTGATATGGATGGAACTCGAATCAATGTCTGGTCAAGCCGTCAGGAATATTACAAGACTGCTAACGTTTTACAGGCCTCAGGCAAGGTTCATGTTACATACAAGGATTATGACGCGAGAGGCCCAAAGGCAACCGTCTATCCTGATAAAAAGACTAACAAACCCAACGAAATCGTTTTCATCGGACGTTCTACAATCTCTGAGCAAATGAAAACAATCCAAGCGGACAGAATCAAAATGTTTATAAATCCGAAAAACTTCTTTGCCGAAGGCAACGTGAAAACCGTTATCAGAAACGTTCAGGATAACAAGAAAAGCGAATTTTAATAAGTTAAAAAAAAGATAGAATTGAAATAGTTAATACGATTTTTGATCAAAACCATAGACCTGCCGATAATAACAAACAGTAGTTTTTAAAACTCTTCAACGCGGAATGTCGGCGAGGCTTTCAGCTTTTCTTCAAGCTGTTCGAATGTCAAAAATCCTTCTTGCGCGCCGAAATTCGACACAACAGAAGATGCGTTTATCGTTGCGAGCATCAAGGACTTTTTAATATCCCAGCCCGTATAATCCAATGCGGCGGTGAAGGTTGAGGAGAGCGCGTCTCCGGCCCCCAGCGTGCTGACGACTTTTGTCGGGAATTCAGGGCATTTGTAATATTTTGCTCCGTCAAACGCATAAACTCCATATTTTCCGTCCGTAATCAAAACGACTTTTGCGTCGGTCGATTTCAGTTTGTCAAGCATAGCTTTGATATCAGGGTGGATTGGTGAGTTTGAGAATTTCTCTTCTTTTGTGTCAGGACGGACTTCGATTTTTGTAACCAAAGCAGCCTCTTCCTTGTTCATAACAACGACTTCGGCCGTTGCGAGGATTTTTTCAAAGTATTTTAACCCTTTTTTAAGACTTGAACTGCCGGGGTTGATTGCGACGTTGACGTTGTGTGCTTCCGCAAAGTGTGCGAGTTTGTCCAAAACCGCTCCTGATGAACCATTTAGAGGGGCGATGTAAAGCCATTTTGCTTTTTTCACTGCCTCAAAGTCGATTTCGTTTTCCTTCATCGTGCCGTTTGTTCCGCGGTATGCGAGAACTGTTCTGTTTCCTTCAAAACTCAGCAGAATTACCGAAGAACCTGAGTTTTCGGTTTTGCTTGTTATGACACAAGATGTGTCAACACCTGCTTTTTCGGCTTGTTCAAGGATATTTTTCCCCTGAAAATCGTCTCCGATTTTGAAGATTGCCGCTGTCTTTAAGCCGAGATGAGAGAAGTTTGCTGCGGCATTGAGACCGCCGCCTCCGACGGCAGTTTTGAAGCTTTCGACTTCGACTTTCGCGCCGTAAGGGTATGACATGAATTCTGTTGCACAGCTTTTTGTGCTTACTGAGACTATGTTTGCGGCGTCTGATTCTACGAACGAGTCGATTGTTGCGCTGCCGATTGTTATGATGTCGTACATTTTTCTCTCCTGTTAATTTTTTGTTTGATTGTCTTTGAAGCTATGCTCTCGGGTGGGTTGTGTCATATACCGCCTTCAAGCGCTCTGTCGAGACGTGAGTGTAAATCTGTGTATTCGAAATCGAAGCGTGTCCTAAAAGTTCTTGGACAACCCGAAGATCTGCGCCGTTTTCGAGGAGTTTTGTCGCAAAGCTGTGCCTGAAAACGTGCGGAGTGACTTTTTTGGGCAGTTCAATCTTTTTGACAATGTCGTGTAACGCACTTCGAATCGACTGCGGCTGAAGCCGATAGCCTGTTTTGTTGATAAAAACCGGGCTGCTTCCGTTTTGTTCAGGTGCAGTGCCGTCTTCGACAATCATA